>DASUQY010000326.1:0-2360 GCA_036280315.1 Actinomycetota bacterium | reverse complement strand
CGGACCTGATACTCGGAGATGCGCTTTCGACCGCGGCCGTGCTGGCCCGGCGGATAGGGACGCTTGATGGCCGGGCAATTGGGACGCCCACACAGAGGCTGCCCAACCCGGCGGCAGATGCGATGACGAGGTCCGACCTTGTCCATTGCGGGATTCACAGCCTACCAGCGCGCCGCATGCTCCTTCGTCGAGCCATAGCATCGCCGGCCGATGAACGTCGAAGATCGCGTCGTCGGAAGCTGTCTCGGACTCGCGCTGGGCGATGCGCTCGGCGCGCCCTTCGAGTTCACGCGGGCCCATCAGATCCCCGACCCACTGCCGGCGCTCGAGGTCGCCTGGCGTGGCGGTCCAGCGGGCTCGGCGACCGACGACACCTCGATGGCGCGGAACCTGATGCGGAGCCTCGCGGAGCTCGGCGAGCTCGATCCGGACGACCTGGTGCGGCGTCACGTCGAGTGGTTCCGGAGTGACCCGCACGACGTCTCGACGCTGACGAGGCTGGTGCTGGGTCGCGCGGCACGCGGCGAGGACGCGTCGACAGCCGCGCGCGAGATATGGGAGCGGCGCGGTCCGGAGGTTTCGGCGGGGAACGGCTCGGTGATGTACTGCGCCCCGCTCGGTCTGGCGTACGCGAACCGGCAGGACGAGCTGTTCGAGCTCGCGCCGGCGCTCTCGGCGCTGACGCACTTCGACGGCCGATGCAAGACAGCCGTCCTTGCGGTGACCTTGTGCGTCGCGGCGCTCGTTCGTGGTGAGGACTCGAGAGTCGCCGCGACGTCCGCACTTCGGGGCGTCGCCGAGCACGAGGGTGGCGAGGAGCTCGAGTTCCTCGTCGACGCCGTCGGCGGTTCGCGACCGATCGACGGACCGGATCAGGGCTTCTGTTTGTTCACTGTGGGCGTCGCGATCCAGGCGTTGCTTCGTGAGGGCGATGTGGAGACCGAGCTTCGGAGGGTCGTGTCACTGGGAGGCGACACGGACACCAATGCCGCTGTGGCCGGCGCGCTCCTAGGCGCCCGCGACGGCGTCGTCGGTCTTCCGTCGCATTGGCTCCACCGCCTCGTCGACGGCGACGAGATCAGGCGGGAAGCCGACCCGCTCGTGGTCCTCGCGCAACGGCGCCCGGATCAGCCACGCGTCGGTAACGACTGATCGAAGCGGAAGAAGTTCTCCTGGTCGTACCGAGCCTTGACGGCGATCAGGCGCGCGAGGTTGCCGCCGTAGTACGCGTCTGCCCAGCTCTCGAGCTCGGGATCGGCGAAGTTCTGGAAAACGCGTCCCGATCCGAACGGATGCACCGACCCCCACGAACGAACGACCTGCCGATGCGACGCCTCCTTCTCGGCGGTAGACGCCGAGGGATCGACGACCACCGCCGCGTGCTTGAGCTGGAACAGCTCCTCGCGGTGGACGAACGCCGTCGCGTCCGGCGGCACGGCGTTGTACGCGCCGCCCCACGGCATGAAGTCGAGCTCTCGCGACTGCCCCGACCTCCGTTCGGAGGCGAACGTCTCCAGGAGCGCCGCGACGGCGTCCGCCGGGAGCGGGCGTGCGAAGAACTCCGACTTGGCGAACAGGTACGGCTCCTCGGGTGGAGCGGCGTGCTGATCGACCGCGGCTTCATCGCTCCCCAGGTTCGCCCAGAAGCGCCGCGTGTCAGCAAAGTCCATCTCGGTCGAAACCGCGGAGCTCGGGTCGAACCCGACAAGGGCGATGAGGCCGTCCACCACAGATGGGGCGTCGGCCTCACCCTTCGAGAGCGCGCCGTACACGTCGACGGATTGTGGACGGTGCGGGTCGCCGGCATCCGTGATCTTGAGACTGGCGGCGAGCTCGTTCGGAGCGTTCGGCGCCCACCGC
Organism: Actinomycetota bacterium; assembly: GCA_036280315.1. Taxonomy (GTDB): domain Bacteria; phylum Actinomycetota; class UBA4738; order UBA4738; family HRBIN12; genus CALGFI01. Next base: position 500 of record DASUQY010000326.1, on the reverse strand, counting down.
TGCCACGCGTCGATCACGGCGGCGGCGTTCGTATACGCCCACGTGAGGTGGAAGTTCGTCACTGTCGGCGCCGGCACCATTCGGAGCTCGAGCGACGTCACCACGCCGAAGTTCCCGCCGCCCGCGCCGCGCAGGGCCCAGAACAGGTCCTCGTGATGGTGTTCGTCTGCTTCGACGACCCGCCCGTCGGCGAGGACGATCTCCGCTCGGATCAACCGATCCGAGAGCACGCCGTGCTTCCGCCCGAGGATGCCCAGCCCGCCGCCCAACGTGAACCCGGCGATCCCTACCGGTGGGCACGTCCCGGCGGGGATCGCGAGATCGTGCTCGTCGAGTGCGTCGTACACGTCGCCGAGACGCGCTCCCGCGCCGACAGTGGCTACCTCACCATCTACGGAGATCGGGCACATCGGCGAGACGTCGATCACGACGCCTTGCGTCGAAGAGTGTCCGGCGAAGCTGTGTCCCCCGCTCCGCGTGGCGTGCTCGAGACCGTGCCG
>DASUQY010000325.1:0-2194 GCA_036280315.1 Actinomycetota bacterium | reverse complement strand
TCGGACGGCGCGACGTCGAACACCGTCCACGTGCCGAGCCCGATGACCGGAACCTCGAGGTCGGCGCGACCGAACCTCCGAAGCTCCACGCCTCACTCGTCGGGGGACGACGTTCGCTCGCGTCGCTCGCTCACTTCTTGCGTCCCCCGCGCCCTCACTCGTCGGTCGAACCGCGCTCGCGAAGGTAGCGCTCGAGCTCCGCGGCGAGGTCCTCGCCGCTCGGGACATCCGAGGGATCGGCGACGAGTCCCTGCTCCGCCGCGTCTTCGAGCCGCTTCACGTAATCCCCGAGATTCCCGTCGTGCTCGATCGCGTCGTCGACCTCGCGCTGCCAGGAACGCGCGGCCAGATCGACGGCGCCCGTGTCGACCTCCAGTTCGAGCAGGTCGCGCATCCGCTCGAGCAGCGCGAGCGTGACCTTCGGATTCGCCATCTGCGGCAGGTAATGCGGCGATGCCGCCCAGATCGACACGGCGGGAACTCCGGCGCGCAGGGCGAGGTCGTTCAGCACGCCGACGATGCCGGTCGGGCCCTCGTACTGCGCCGGCACGATCCCGGGCCGGCTCGCCCACGAACGATGCCCGGACGAGGCGCTGACCGGCGCGGGGACCGTGTGCGGCACGTCGGCCAGGAACGCACCGAGCGTGACGAGCACCGATGCGCCGAGCTCGGAGCACACGGCGAGGATCTGCTCGCAGTACGTCCGCCAATGCACGTTCGGCTCGACGCCGATGAACACCACGACGTACCGGCCGGCCACACGCGCCCACGAAAACTCGTTCGCCGGCCAGTCGATGCGCCGGGTTCGACCCCCGACGAGTCGGACCGAGGGGCGATGCACCTGGAAGTCGTAGAACTCCTCCGGATCGATCGACGCGAACGACACGGATCCCCACTGCTCGCGTGCGGTTCGGAGCGCGTTCGTCGCCCCCTCGCCTCCGTCGTTCCACCCTGCGAACGCGCACAGCACGATGGGTTCGGAGACGTCGGGTTTGGCCTGATACGAGACCGCGTTCATGAATCCTTCCTCGCCGGGCGTCGGGAAACGTTCGGTACGCTTAAGGTGCTACCCCGGACGCCGTAGGACAGTCTCCTCGCCCGTGAATCCCTTGTCACCCGCCGGTTGACGCATCGTCCCCGAGCCAGGTCCAACGCCGCATGATCGGGCACGTCAGCGTTCGCGTAACGCCGTCGATCAGTTGGATCGGCCGGAGCACGCGTTTGCCGAGCTCGTCGATGCTGTCCGCCTCGGCCCGCACCACGACGTCGTGCGGGCCGGTGACGACGTCGACCGAAACGACGCCCGGCAGATCTGCCACGCCACGCGCGACGCTCGCGTCCACGCCGGCCTGGACCTGCAGGAAGATGAACGCCTCCACCGGCAAACGGTAACAACTCCGGTCAAGCCGCCGCGTTGTCCCATTGTGCTTGTAGCGCGGAACGTGAAGGCGCAGGATACGCGGACCTCAGATCCCGGTAGGCCCGCATGAACGTCCGTCGAAAGCTGGGCGCGCTCGTCGTCGCGACGGTGACGCTCGCGCCACTCGTCCTCGTGCTCGACGCCGTTGCGGGGTCCGCGACGATCGAGCTCGCGGCGTCGGCGTCCATCGTCGACTTTCACGAGGACGTCACCGTCTCGGGCAATGTCACCGGCGATCCGACGTGCGTCGGCCCCCGACAGATCCTCCTGCTGTGGCGGCCCGCCGAGTCCGTCAGCTTCGCGACCGTCGCAACCGGAATCACCGCCTCCGACGGCGCGTTCTCGTTCGCGAACTCGCAGGAGCACAGCGGCGCGTATCGCGTCCAACTCCCGGCGGTCGGCGGGTGCGCCGAGGCGACCTCCGGCGAGGCGCTGGTGGGCGTTCGCGCGCTCGTCGACGCGACGCTCGTCGTCGGCTCGAACGTCGCGGGATCGTGCGTCGATCTGACTGTCGTCGTCTCGCCCGCGAAAGCCGGGCAGATGGTCGACGTGCTGAAGCGCGACGGTGGCGTGTGGACCGTCGTCGAGACCCTCACGCTCGACGCGCTCAGCTTCGCCCAAACGCAGCTGTGCGTCCGATCGAACGACATCGGCGTTGCGCGTTTTCGCGTCAGGTGGCGCGCGCAGGATTCGCTGAACGAGACGTCGACGAGCCGGACGCTCGCCTTCGAGGTCGTCAAGCCGAAGTGGATCGAACAGATCGACAAGGCGATC
>DASUQY010000324.1:0-4315 GCA_036280315.1 Actinomycetota bacterium | reverse complement strand
ACGGGAATCGCGACGAGCTCGAGCTTCCAATCCATCGTCTCCCCTCCGTTTCTCGCTGGAATCGCTAGCGCGGTGGAATATTCTGGTTGCGCCGCAGCACGTTCGTCGGGTCGAACTGCGTCTTGAGCGCCTGGAGCCGGTAGAAGGCAGCATCTCCGAACGCGGCCCGAACTCGCTCGATCGGCTCGTCCGCCTGCATGTAGTTGGCGTAGCCCCCGCCCAGCGACCACGGTTCGATCGCGGCGGCTGTAGCGCGAGCCCACTCGGCGTGCTCCTCGTCATCAGCCGGGTTCACCCAGACGGCCGTCGCGCTGACGTTGAACGCCGCACCACGGAACCCAAGCGCCGAGAAGTCACCGTCGACGTCCTTCGGCGCGCCGTGCAACGACTCGATCAAGATGTGGGAGAGCGGCCGCCCGAAGTCGCGGACACAGCGGATCACCACGTCGATCGCCTCGTCCGACAGCTCGGCCACGAAGTGGCCCTTCCAGTAGTGCCGGTTCTCTCCGTACGGGGAGTCGAACATGAGCTGCTGCTCGAGGAACGACTGCTCGCGCACTCCGTCCGAGACCAATCCCGGCGCCGACTGGAGCGTGTCCAGCAGGTCGCTGGCGCCGCCCGACGAGCCCGTGAAGGATGGTGCGACGAGGAGCGCCGGCGTCAGGGACTCGTCCACCCCGACCACGGCCTGACAGCTGAGCTCCCGCGGCGAGCGAGCGACGAGATCTCGGAAGCGACGCAGGACATCGGGGACGCCGTCGCCTCGATATTCGAGCCGACCTCCGACAACGCGCTCGAGCGGATGAAGTCGGAACTCGAGCCAGGTCGCCACGCCAAAGTTGCCACCTCCGCCGCGGAGCGCCCAGAGCAGCTCGGCGTTCGTGTCGGCGTTTGCATGGACGACGGAGCCGTCGGGAGTGATCAGCTCGGCGCCCACCAGGTTGTCGCACGTCAGTCCGTGCTGGCTCGTCAGGTGCCCGATGCCACCGCCGAGCGTGAGCCCACAGACGCCGGTCGAGCCGACGACGCCACCGGGCGTCACGAGGCCGAACGCCTGCGTTGCCGAGTCGAAGTCGAGCCAGGTCGCGCCGCCACTCGCCCGCGCAGTGCCGGCGGCTTGGTCGACGTCCACCTGGCGCATGTCCGAGAGGTCGATGACGAACCCGCCGTCGACGACGCAGTGCCCAGCCGGATTGTGACCCCCGCCGCGAACCGCTACCTCCAATGAATGCGTGCGGGCAAAGTCGAACGCGGTCGCGATGTCCTCGGCGCCGAGGCAGCGCACGATCACTGCGGGCCGTCGATCCATCGCCGCGTTGAAGCAGCGTCGAGCCGCGTCGTACTCCGAACTGGCGGGATCGATGACCGACCCCGCCAGTGACTGCTGCAGCCCGTCGAGGTCGACCACCGGCTAGGCGGCCTCCGGAGCGACTTCCGGCTCCCCGCCGCCGTGCTCCGCTGCGTAGGCGCCCTGCCGCAGGAGCAGCCCGCCGAGAGTCGCTGCAGCGATCGCGAACAGCGCGCCGACGAAGAACGCGACGTGGTAGCCGCCGGTGAGCGCCTCCGCCTGATTCTCGCCCGAGGCGAGGAGCGTGTCAGTCCGCGCTGCCGCGAGGCTCGCAAGCACGGCCAGCCCGAGCGCGCCACCCATCATGAACGACGTGTTGACGACGCCGGACGCGAGGCCCGCCTCGGTCGGCTCGACGTCGCTCATCGCGGCGAGCAGGACCGGGTTGAACGCCATTCCCGCGCCGAGCCCGAGCAGGATCATCGCCGGGAGCACGTCGACGACGAAGTTGCCGTCGACCGGGGCGCGCGCGAACAGAAGGAGCCCGAGCCCGGCGAAGCCGAGCCCGACCACGAGTGGCGGCCTGATGCCGAAGCGCAGCACGAGCTTCGCCGAGAGCCCGATCGACAGGATCCCCATGATGATGTTGCCCGGCAGGAACGCGAGCCCCACCTGGAGCGGGCTGTACCCCAGCACGAGCTGCAGGTAGAGCGCCGAAAGGAAGAACCACGCGAACATCGAGCCGGCCCAGAGGACGCCGACGACGTTGGACACCGCGATGTTCCGCAGCCGGAAGAGACGGAGCGGCACGAGCGGCGAGTCGACGCGCGACTCGATCACGAGGAACGTCACCAGGAGCACGGCCGAGACGGCCAACATCCCGAGCGTTCGCGCGGTGCCCCAGCCAACCTCGTTGCCGTTCACGATCGCGTAGACCGCGAGCATCAGCGCCGCCGTCACGGTCACCGCACCGGCGATGTCGAGCTTCTGCGAGGCAGTCGCGACGCGCGCGGACGGGATGAGCAGGACCGAGAGGATGACCACCGCGATCCCGACCGGGACGTTGACCAGGAAGATCCAGTGCCAGTCGAGCACGTCGGTGAGAACGCCGCCGAGCAGCACGCCGATCGATCCTCCGCCGGATGCCACGAAGCCGAAGACGCCCATTGCCTTCGCCCGCTCGGCGGGCTCGGTGAAGAGCGTCATCATCAGCGACAGCGCGACTGCGGACACCACGGCGCCACCGATGCCCTGCACGGCGCGGGCGCCGACGAGCATCTCCTGCGACGTCGCGAAGCCGCAGGCCAACGAGGCCAGCGTGAACAGCGCGATCCCGAGCAGGAACAGCCGCCGGTGCCCGAACAGATCGCCGAACCTGCCTCCGAGCAGGAGGAAGCCACCGAACGTGATCAGGTACGCGTTCACGACCCACGCGAGCGACTCCTCGGAGAAGCCGAGGTCCTCGCGGATCGAGGGCAGCGCAACGCCGACGATCGTCACGTCCAGCACGATCATCAGGTCGCCGAGGCAGAGAACCAGAAGGGCCAGCCAGCGTGCGCGGGAGCTCATGTCCGTCATCGGAGTCCTTTCGTCTCGGTCATGCCGGTACGACTGAGGCAACGCTTCGAAGTCATCGGTCGGCACACTCCACGTCGATGCTCGATGTCGATACGCCGCACGGGCCGGCACGCGTGCACCTCCGGCAGGCGGCGTCGCCGCGCGGCTGGCTCGTGCTCGGACACGGCGCGGGCGGCGGCGTCGAGGCGCGCGATCTCACCGCCGCGACCGACGCGGCGCTCGAGGTGGGATTCGCAGCGGCGCTCGTCGAGCAGCCGTACCGCGTCGCGGGGCGCAAGAGCCCTGCGCCGGCCCGCCAGCTCGACGCCGCGTGGCTGGCGGTCGTGGAGCGCTTGCGCGAGGAGGTGGTCGATCGCGAGCCGGTCGTCACGGGCGGACGCTCCGCCGGCGCACGCGTCGCGTGCCGGACGGCGCAGGCGACGGGCGCGGCCGGTGTCCTCTGTCTCGCGTTCCCCCTGTTGCCGCCTCGCCGTGCCGGCGGCAAGCCCCCGGAGAGCCGGCTCGCGGAGCTCGACGCGGTCGAGGCGCCGGTGCTCGTCGTCCAGGGCGAACGCGATCGGTTCGGGATGCCGCCCGGATCGGCGTCGCGAACGGTGGTGAAGGTGTCCGGCGATCACAGCTTGCGTTCCGACCTCCCTGCGGTCGCAGCCGCCGTTCGAGACTGGCTCGACCGCCTCGTCGCGTAGAGGCGGGCGGAGCCCGAAGGCCCCGCCCGCCGTAGGGTCAGGCTTCCGTCGGCTCCGCTCGCGGAACCGTCACCCGAGTCGGCGACTCCCCGTCGTGCGGAGGCTCGATCGTGATGTTCGGCAGGAGCTTGTCGAGCCAGCGCGGCATGTACCAGGACTTCTCGCCCATGAGCGTCAGGAACGCCGGGACGAGGGTCATCTTCACGATCAGTGCGTCCGTCAGGATCGCGACCGCCAGCAGCAGGCCGAACTCCTTCGAGATGCGGTCCGACGTGAGGATGAACGCCGCGAAGACCGTGCCCATGATGATCGCGGCCGCGACGATCACGCGCCCGATCGCGGCGATGCCGTGCTCGACCGCCTCCCTCGTCTTCAGGCCGTGGACGTGCTCCTCTCGGATGCGGCTCATGAGGAACACGATGTAGTCCATGGAGAGCCCGAAGAGGATCGCGAACGCGATCGGCGGGACGAACGTCTCGATCGGGCCCGTCCTGTCGAGGCCGGTCAGCTCCATGAGGTAGCCCTCCTGAATGACCAGCGTGAGGACGCCGAACCCGACGAACGCGGCCAGGATGGTCGTGATCGAGGCCATGAGCGAGATCACGACCGACCTGAAGGCCATCGCGAGCACGATGAACGTGACGCCGATGATGTAGAGAAGGAAGATCGGCAGCCGCTCGTAGATGCGGTCCGCGATGTCGGCGAAAGCCGCCGTCAGTCCGGAGACGTAGGCCACCGCTTCACTACCCTCGGTCGCCGCCGG
>DASUQY010000323.1:0-7130 GCA_036280315.1 Actinomycetota bacterium | reverse complement strand
GTTCGTGTCGCCGACATACCGGAAGGCCGTGCTCGTCCCCTCCCACAGCGATGCCCACGGCCACGAGAACGTCCGCTCCCAGCTCTGCTGTGTATGTAGCGGCGCGAGAGCTTCGCCGGCGCGAAGCTCCCACGAACCCAGGTATGCGAGCGTTCCGCCCGCCGTGGCGACGGCGGCGAGCAGCCCCGGCCATGCCCGGCCCCGTCCCTCTGCGCGCTGATGAAGCGCCTCGATCGCGAGTGCCGGGGCGATCGCTATCCCCACGCTCCGGGTCAGCGCGGCGAGCGCTCCGGCGACGCCGGCGCCCACCCAACTGCCTCGTCGGGCGAACCAGAACGCGGCTACGCCGAGCAACAGGAACAGCGACTCGGAGTACGGCATGAGGAAGAAGTAGGAGGTTGGGAAGAACGCGAGGAGCACAACGGTGGCGCGGGCGCGGCGCTCGTCGTATTCGAGATCGGTAAGGAGATACGTGACGACGAGCGCAGCCAGGAACGCGACGTTCGAGACCACTAAAGCGGCTCCGAACGGGTGACCGCCGGCGACGAACGACACCGCGCGGACGGCCACCGGGAACAGCGGGAAGAAGGCCGCGCTGCCGTCTCCGACCCGATATCCCTCGTCCGCGATCCGCAGGAACCACAGCGCGTCGAAGCGCTCCCACGCCGTGAACAGGTTGTGCCATCCCGGCTCGGGGATAGGACCTGCGGGCCACCCGGGCACGTCGACCGGTTCGAGCGCCGGCACCAGTCCGACGGCAACCACGCCCACCACGAACGTGAGGAGCCGGAGCAGGACGAAGACGATGGCGCAGTAGCGAACGACGGACAGCAGGTGTGCCCTTTGGTCGCGGATCGCCACGACCGACACCGTGTCCCGCCGTTCCCTCGTCCTCACGTGGCTACACCAGCGAGTGCGTGTTCGGTGGCCGCGACCGCGATCGGTGCCGGCTCGCGACGGCGCACCCAGGCGACCAGGCACGCCACGAGGATCAGTGCGCGGACGAGAACGGCGAGCTCGAAGGCGCCGAACGGCGTTCCCTCGAACCCGGTGAGCTCGGCGAACCACCAGAACCTCGTTACGAAGACCGCGACGTCGGCCGCCTCGAACGCGGCGAACAGGCGCAGATCGGGCAAAGCGAGTGCGAACCAGGGGAGCAGCCACAGGCTGTACTGCGGCGAGTAGACCTTGTTCGAGAGTAGAAACAGGACCAGGATCGGGAAGCCGAGCGTCCACCGCGCCATCCCCGGTTCGCGCGCCGCCTTCCACCGCCACACGACGGCCACGAGCGTGACGAAGACCAGGAGCGACAGCGCGTTGATGACGCGCGTCCCACCGCACGGGTACTCCCCTCCGAGCCGGTGGCACGCGATGAGCCACAGGCTGTCCCAGTCGGTGGGGCGCTCGGCGTTGAACCGGAAGAACTCCCACCAGCCGCTCGGTGCGGCGATCGCGAACGGCAGGTTCGCGATCGCCCACGCGCCGGCCGCCGCCCAGACGAGGTGGATCCCTCGGTCGGGCTCGCGTGAACGGAACCGTCCGGCCACGAACGGCACGACGAGGAGCGCCGGATAGAGCTTTCCGGCCGCTCCGAGACCCAGCAGTGCCCCCGCGGCCGCGTCCCTGCGCCTCAGGTACAGGAGCGTCGCGGCCGTGGCGAACGCCACCGCGAGCAGGTCCCAGTTGACGTAGGCGTAGACGAGCAGCGTCGGCGCGAGCGCGAAGTACATCGCCCGCCCGCCGACCATCAGGTAGAGGCAGAGCGCCGTGACGAACGCCCCGATCGTGAGCAAGACGACGTTGGCGGTGAAGAACGCCCCCACGTCCGGTCCCGAGACCCACGCGGTGAGCCGCATCGCCCACATCGACAGGACGGGGTACTCGTCGCAGGCCCTCGACTGCGTCTCGTCGCACGCCTCGAGGAACGGCACCCGATCGCCGGTCAACTGCTCCGCGCTGAGAAGGGGGACGATGTCGCTGTAGCAAAGCCTCGTGTACTGACGGCCGTCGGCCCAGTCGCCCGACGCACAGGGCGCCTTGACGGCGAACCCTGCCGCCAGCGTCCCGGCGAGCGCTGCGAGTACGAGCCCCAGACCTATCTGTCGTACGGCGGTCGGCACCGAGCGCATCTTCGCATCGCGAGGGCGATCGGTTGGCGCGCCGCGCCTCGGGTGCGTACAGCGGGGCCGCCGAGGGGGTGGCGACCCCGCCGTACCGGTTCGGACGGGCCGATGGCCCCTTCCGGCGCGGGCGACACCTGAGCGCCACCCGCGAGGCGCGCTAGAGCGGTGGATCGGCAGGACGCCACGGTGCGCGAATGGCCCGTTCGGGTGGTCTTCGCCTACGCCGTCGAGGGGGGTGTTCTTCGGCGCGTCCTAGCTACGGTAGGAGTGCGCCTCGTCCGGGAAGGTGCCGGTCTCGACGTCGCTCGCGAACGCGCGCGCCGCGTCGGCGATCTGGGCGCGGAGGTTCGCGTACGCCTTGGCGAACCGGGGGAGGCGCTCGTTCAGCCCGAGGAGGTCGTTCACCACGAGCACCTGACCGTCCGTGTGCGGCCCGGCGCCGATGCCGATGGTCGGGATTTGCACCGTCTTCGTGATGTTGGCGGCGAGCTCCGCTGGGATCCCCTCCAGGACGACGGAGAACGCGCCCGCCTTCTCCAGGGCGTGCGCCTGATCGAGGAGTCTTCGCGCGGTCTCCTCGTCTCGCCCCTGGACCCGGTATCCGCCCATCGCGTGCACCGACTGCGGCGTGAGCCCCACGTGCGCCATCGCGGGGATACCAAGCTCGACCAGCCGGGAGGTGAGCTCGATCTGCGATCCCTCGAGCTTGACTGCGTGCGCGCCTCCCTCCTTGAGGAAGCGTCCGGCGTTCCGGATCCCTTCCTCGATCGACACCTGATACGAGAGGAACGGCATGTCGCCGACGATGAGAGCGTTCCGTGCGCCGCGTGCGACCGCTCGCGTGTGGTGGAGCATCTCCTCCATCGTGACCGGCAGCGTGTCCTCGTAGCCCAGGACGTTGTTCGCCACCGAGTCGCCGACGAGCAGCACCGGGATCCCGGCCTCGTCGAGGATCCGCGCGGTGGGGAAGTCGTACGCGGTGAGCATCGCGAAGCGCTTGCCCTCCGCCTTCCAATCGCGCAGGTCGCGGATCGTCACCATCGCTCGCGCCTCCTTCCGGCAGTGCACGGCTGTTCAACAAGTCTAGTTGGCAGCTCCCGCTCCGCCATGCAGGCGTTCAGGCGTGTCGGTACCCCTTGCTACGGTGAGCCCCGACGGAACGGTAGACTCTGGGCGGACCCATTCCTGCCCCCCAGGAGGCCGAGTGGTGCGCAAGCGCCGCTCCCCTCACGAACGGGGGGCCGCCCAGACCAGAGGAGGTGGGGCACTGAGGCAGTACGAAGTCATGCTCATCCTGCCCCCGGACGCCGATGAGTCGGTCGTCTCCGGGGCGGCGGATCGCATCGCCCGCATCGTCTCCGATGGAGGCGGGGCGGTCGGTAACGTCGACCGCTGGGGCCGGCGGCGGCTCGCCTTCGAGATCGAGCATCAGAGCGAGGGCTACTACGTCGTCGTCGAGTTCACGGCGGACCCCGCTCGGATCGGCGAGCTCGACCGTGCGCTGCAGCTGGCCGACGAGGTGTTGCGGTTCAAGGTCGTCGTCCGCGGCGAGGCCGCGTAGGCGAACGAGCGACTTCCCCCTTTCCGGCACTGCCATCCGCCGGGAAGCGGATCCCGAAACGGAAGGTGATGGAGATGGCGAGCGAGAACCAGATCATCATCGTGGGAAACCTCACGGACGACCCAGAGCTCCGCTACACGCCGAACGGCGCGGCCGTCGTCAAGTTCCGAGTGGCCGTCAACCGTCGGTACAAGGATGAGGCCGGCAACTGGAAGGACGGCGACACGTCGTACTTCACGGTCAACGGCTGGCGCAGCCTTGCGGAGAATGTGGCCGAGTCGCTGACGCGCGGCACGCGCGTCGTCGTGGCCGGGCGCCTGCAGATGCGATCGTGGGAGAACCAGGAAGGCGAGAAGCGCACCGTCGTGGAGATCGAGGCAGACGAGATCGGGCCGAGCCTACGCTGGGCGACCGCCAAGGTCGAGCGGCAGGGCAGGTCAGGATCGGACTGGCAGCCGGCGGCGGTTGGCGCTTCGTTGGGAAGCGAGGAGACACCGCTGGATGCCACCCAAGGCTAGGAAGCGAACCGGAAAACCGAAGAAAGAGAAGGACGACAAGGGCTGGCAGAGGAAGACCAAGCGCAAGGTCTGCATCTTCTGCAAGGCCCGGTCCGAGTACGTCGACTACAAGGACACGGCCACGCTCCGAAAGTTCGTCTCGGAGCGAGGGAAGATCCGCGCGCGTCGAGTAACGGGCAACTGCTCCCAGCATCAGCGCGAGGTCGCCGTCGCGGTCAAGAACGCGCGCGAGATGGCGCTGCTGCCGTATTCGACGCGATGAAGGTCATCCTCCAGAAGGCGGTCGACAAGCTCGGCGTGCCGGGCGATGTCGTCGACGTCGCCGACGGCTACGCGCGCAACTACCTGATGCCGCGCGGCCTCGCGGTGAAAGCCACGAAGGGCGGCGTGAACCACGTGGGCAGCCTCCAGCGGGCGCACGCCGTCCGAGTCGACGCCGCCAAGGCCGAAGCCCAGCAGGTCGCCGCGCGCCTCACTGCGACGCCGATCCGCGTCTCGGCGCATGCCGGGGAGGAGGGCAAGCTCTTCGGCAGCGTGACGGCGTCCGACATCGCGATCGCCATCGACGACCAGGCCGGGATCCGCGTCGACCGGCACGACGTGCACCTCGAAGAACCGATCCGTTCGGTCGGCACCCATGAGATTCGCGTCCACCTCTTTCACGAGGTCGACCCGGTCGTTTCGGTGGAAGTCGAGGGCACGGAGTCGTAGAGGCGCGCTGAGGTCGGGGCGCGTCTCGGGCTGCTCGTCTCCGGTCGGCCGACGTGGTGCTCGAGACGGCACTCTCGCCTCTCTTCGCTCGACGACGCCCGAGACGCACGCCTGTCCGCGCGCCGATCACCGTCGACGCCCAGATGCAACCCCTTCCGCGCGCGCCAATCTGCGTCGAGGCGTGACCCCGGCCGGCTGACGGCCCCGGCACTCGCCAGATAAATGACACGCCTGTCATTCCCGCCTGATACACACCTGTCCACAGGGTTATCCACATGGGGAATCGCAGGTAAAGGCCACAGTGACAAGGAATCTCTCGTGCCCACGCGGTCGTCGCGTTTCCCCATGGGTTTTCCGCTGGAGACCGGACGGGGGGAGGTCTAGGGTTCCCGCCGGTCCGGGGTCGTGGACCTTGGGGCGAGGGGGGCGGGATCGTGGCGCGCACGGCTGAGGACGTTCGTCGGCTTCGGCCGGATCGCGTACCGCCGCACAACCTCGAGGCCGAAGAGTCCGTCCTTGGCTCGATGATGCTGTCGGCCGAAGCGATCGCCGACGTCATCGAGGTCGTTCGGCCGGCCGACTTCTATCGGAGCGCCAACGCCAAGATCTTCGAGACGCTCCGTGATGTCTACGGGCGCGGCGACCCCGTCGACGCGATCACCGCCGTCGAAGAGCTGAAGCGCCGCAGCCTCCTCGCCGAGGTGGGCGGGCACCTCTACATCTCGGAGCTCGTCGAGCGCGTTCCCACGCCGGGGGCAGCCGGGTCGTATGCCCGGATCGTCGCCGAGACGGCGCTACTCCGGCGGCTCATCTCGGCGGCGGGCGACATCATCGAAAGGGCGTTCGCCGCCCCCGAAGAACCCGAGCGCGTCGCGGACGAGGCGGAGCAGCGGATCTACGAGGTGGCGCGGCACGACGAGAAGGAGCAGGTCGCGTCGCTCCGTGAGCTCGTGGACCAGGCGATGACCGACCTGGAGAAGATCCAGAACCGCGAGTCAGCGTTCGCCGGCGTGCCGACGGGGTTCCGTGACGTCGACGCGTTGCTCTCGGGGATGCAGGCCGGCAACCTGATCATCGTCGCCGCTCGCCCCGGTGTCGGCAAGTCGTCCTTCGTGACAAACGTCGCGCGCAACGTCGCGGTCGACGCCGGGTTCCCGATCGCGATGTTCTCGCTCGAGATGTCGCGGTGGGAGATCGGCATGCGCTTGCTTTGCGCGGAGGCGCGAGTGCCGTGGGACGCCATCCGCAACAAGCGCGTCGGCGCCGAGGACTGGTCCCGGATCGCGCAGGCCGCCGACACCCTCCACGACGCGCCGCTTTTCATCGTCGACTCGGGCAACGTGACACTCGTCGACATCCGTGCGAAAGCGCGACGCCTGGCGGCGCGGCGGCAGGGCCTGGGGATGATCATCGTCGACTACCTCCAGCTGATGTCGCACTCGCGACGCGTCGAGAACCGGCAGCAGGAGATCGCCGAGATCAGCCGGGGCTTGAAGATGCTCGCCAAGGAACTCGACATCCCTGTTGTCGCCGTCTCGCAGCTGAACCGCGACCCCGAGCGCCGCCAGGACAAGCGACCTCAGCTCTCGGACCTTCGCGAATCTGGTGCGCTGGAACAGGACGCGGACGTCGTCATGTTCATCCACCGCGACGACGCCGACCCGGCGAAGAAGGGGCTCGCGGACCTGATCGTGGCCAAGCATCGCAACGGGCCGACGGACACGCTGCCGCTCACGTTCCTGCCCCACCTCACGCAGTTCCGCAGTTTCGCCCCCGCCTCGTAGCCTGCGAGCGTGGCGATCGATCGGCGGCGCGTTCGAGCCGTCCACGCGCGCTTACTTCGGCATTTTGGAGAGCTCCAACCGCCGCGACGAACCGACCCGCTGGAGGAACTGATCCTCACGGTGCTCTCCCAGCACACGAGCGACGTGAACGCCGCGCGCGCGTTCGCCTCGCTTCGCGACGTCTTTCCGTCGTGGGAGGAGGTTGAGGCCGCGGGCGCGCCGGGGGTCGCCGACGCCATCCGTTCGGGCGGCCTGGCGAACATGAAGGGGCCGCGGATCCAGGCCATCCTTCGCGAGATCCGGGATCGGGAGGGCCGTTTCGATCTCTCGCGACTGCGGCAGCTGGGCGACGAAGAGGCTACGGCCGACCTCGCGTCCCGTCCCGGTGTCGGGCCGAAAACGGCCGCGGTCGTACTGGCGTTCTCGTTGGATC
>DASUQY010000322.1:0-3671 GCA_036280315.1 Actinomycetota bacterium | reverse complement strand
CTCGACGACAGCGAGTGGTTCGTGCGCGTCCACGCCGCGCGCGCGGCGGGGCACGTCCTCGGCGTGGACGCCGCTCCCACGATCACCCGACACCTCGCCGAGGAGCGCTGGTGGGTACGGACGGCCGCGAAGGATGCGCTTCGCGGGATGGGGTCCGAGGCGGTGCCTTCACTCCTCGCCCTCCTCGGGCACGAGGATCCCTTCGCGCGAAACGGCGCCGCGGAGGTTCTCCAGGACGTCGGCTTCGTCGACTTCCTTGCCCTCGACAACCCGCGAAGCCCGCTCCTCGAGCGGATCTACGAAGCCGGCGGTGAGCGGTTCCGGGAGGCTGCGCTGGCGCGCATCGAGCGCATTCCTGTCGAGGACGTGGAGGCGGCATGATCACGACGTTCCTGGAGGTCACGGTCCTCGTTTGCCTCGGATACCTCCTCCTCACGAACCTCACGTACGTCGCACTCGTCGTCGTCGCGTTCGTCGAGAACGTCGTCCGCCGGCACGAGCACGCGAGCCAGGACTTCGACGTGCTCGGCGAGTCGCGTTTCACGATCCCGGTAAGCGTGATCGTCGCGGCGTACGACGAGGAGACGGCGATCGTCTCGACGGTGGAGTCCCTTCTCGGGCTCGACTACCCGGAGTTCGAGGTCATTGCGGTGAACGACGGCTCGAATGACGCGACGCTCGACCAACTTGTCGAGGCGTTCGAGCTCGAGCCGTACCACGTCTTCGTGCGGCACGTCTTCCCGACCGAGGCGGTCCGCGCGATCTACCGCAGCGCCGCCTATCCCAACCTCGTCGTCGTGGACAAGGAGAACGGCGGCAAGTCGGATGCTCTGAACGCAGGCCTGAATGTCGCGCGCTACCGCTACGTCTGCGGCGTCGACGCGGATACCGTTTTCGACCGCGAGGCCCTGCTCATGGGCATGCGTCGCGTCGTCGAGGACCCGGCCCGGATCATCGGCGTCACCAGCCATCTGACGATCGCGGAGGATCCCGCTCGCGCGATGGCCGCTCCGCACGGGCGAAGGCCGATCGACAGGCGGCCGTTCATGGCGTACCAGCACCTCGACTACCTGCGCGCCTTCTTCAACAACCGCCTCGCGTGGTCGCGCCTCGGCTTCATGCTGTGTGCCGTCGGTGCCTTCCAGATCTGGCGCCGCGACGTGCTCGAGGAGGTCGGCGGCTACTCGCGCAGGTTCACGTGCGAGGACATCGAGCTCACGTTCCGCGTCCACGAGAAGTTCCTGCGCGAGGGCCGCGAGTATGAGATCCACTGCCTTCCCGACAACGTGGGCACGACGGAGGGGCCTGACACGGTCCGCAAGCTCGTCTCGCAGCGCGAGCGCTGGCAGCGCGTGATCAACGAGACGGTGTGGCACTACCGGAACATGTGGTTCCGGCCGCGATACGGGAACGTCGGGCTGATCGGCGCGCCCTTCTATCTCCTGACCGAAGTCCTCGCGCCGGTGTTCGAGGTGCTCGGGATCGTGACGCTGGCGCTTGCCGTCGGGCTCGGCTTGTTCGACCCGGTCGTCTTCGTCGTGATGCTCTGCGCGATCACGTTCCTGAACGCCGCACTGACGGCCTGCGCGATCCTGCTCGACGACCTGCAGTCACGAACGTACCGGCTTCGCGACCTCGTGCGAATGCTCCTGCTCGCGCCGCTGGACCTCGTGCTCTACCGCCCGATCATCGTCTGGGCCCGCCTGAAGGGGACGTGGCGGTATCTCCGCGGAGACAAGGCCTGGCACAAGTTCGAGCGGAACGTTCGAACCGCCTGATCTCAGGGCAGAGCGGCGAGGACGTCGTCGGCGTGGTCTGCCGGCTTCACCTTGCGCATGACCCTTGCGACGTTCCCGTTCGCGTCGATGACGAACGTCGAGCGCTCCATGCCCATGTACGTCTTGCCGTACATGCTCTTCTCGACCCACGTGCCGTACGCCTCCGCGACCGCATGCTCCTCGTCCGAGAGCAGCGTGAACGGCAGTCCGTACTTCTCGCGGAACTTCACGTGCTTGCTCGGGCTGTCGGGACTGACGCCGAGGACGACCGCGCCCTTGCGCTGGAGCTCGCCCCAGACGTCGCGGATCCCGCACGCCTGAGCCGTGCAGCCGGGCGTGTCGTCCTTGGGATAGAGGGGCGCGCGACGCCGATCACTCGGACTTGCGCCTTCGACACTGAGGTTTTATACTGGCTACGTCCATAGGTACTTCGAACAGGAGGTCACTCATGACGACTCTTGTCCGTTGGGAACCGTTTCGGGAGCTCGGCACTCTCCAGTCGGAGATGAGCCGCCTCATGAACGGCATGCTCGAAGGGAACGGCCGTGGTGCGCAGACCTGGTTGCCGGCTCTCGATGTCTGGGAGACGCCGACCGACGTGGTCTACGCCTTCGACCTTCCCGGTATTCCCGAGGATCAGATCAGCATCGAGGTCAAGGACGAGAGTCTCACGGTCTCGGCCGAGAGGTCCAAGATCGAGGAGACAAGCGAGAACGGCTTCTATCGCTTCGAGCGCCGATACGGAACGTTTGCTCGCGCGGTCGGCCTGCCCCAGGGCGTCGACCAGGACAACATCGCGGCTCGCTACGAAAACGGCGTGCTTGAGGTGCGAGTGCCGAAGCCCGAAGAGGCGAAGCCCAAGAAGATCGCGCTCTCAAAGACCGTCGAAGCATAGGTCTGCGATCGCCGGGGACCTTAGGCCCCGACCGTTCGATGGAGTGGACGAGCTGCTCCCGAACCTGACGCGGGGGGGTACTGCACGTCCCGTACCGGACGCTGTCGCGAGAGGACTCGCGGGGGATGAGCGACGACCTCGACGACCGGCAGCGTCCGGGCTAAGAGCCAATCGGCGCCGCGCGGGACGCGCGAGCGGCGCGATCCGTGTGCCCGCTAAGTGGACGACTTTTACTGCTTTATCACACCCGAGAGTCGTCCCGAGGGTAAAAGTAGAGAACGACGGGTCGGCCTCGAAGGTCGGAGAGGCTGACGACGTCGCCAGAGTCACTAGTCAGCGAGAAGTTCGGCGCGGGTCTTCCCTCCTCGACCATGGTGCGATCGTACCGAGCGTCGTCGCGTTGACTGGCCACCGAAGGCGTGTCAGGCTCGTTCGTCGTGACACAGTCGGAGCCGTATGCGCTCGGCCCAGGTGAAGGGAGAGTCATCGACCTGGGCGAGTTCGGGGTGACCGTGAAGGCGAGCGAGAAGGAAACGGGGGGCGTCGTATCGGTTCTGGAAAACGAAGAACCGCCCGGGTTCGGACCGCCGATCCATGTTCACCACGACTGCGCGGAGGCGTTCTACGTGCTCGCGGGCGAATACATCATGAACCTCGAGGGTCGCGAGGTCGTCTGTCCCGCCGGGTCGTTCGTCTTCATTCCGCAAGGTGCACGTCACGGCTTCCGCGTGGGCGACGTCCCGAGCCGGAAGTTGAACTTCTACTTCCCGGCTTCGATGGTTGGCTACTTCGATGAGCTTGCCGAGGCGCTTCAGCGGGACGGTGTCAACGACAGCGACCTCGTGGGCATCGCCGAGGCGCATCAGATGGAGATCGTGGGGCCACCACCGGAGCGATACGTCTAGCGATTCGTACTGTCAATTGGCCCGCGTGTGTCGTCCTTGGGATAGAGGGGCGCGCGACGCCGATCACTTGGACTTGCGCCTTCGACACTGAGG
>DASUQY010000321.1:0-3579 GCA_036280315.1 Actinomycetota bacterium | reverse complement strand
TGGTCGAGGTCGAGAACACCGTCACGCCGAGGTAGTCGGCGCCGCCCCGATCGGCGTTCGCGACGTCATCGACGGTGCCGACGCTGACGCCGAGAACCGCGTCGGGCCCGAGAAGGCTCCGCGCCCTCTCCGGATCGTCATCCTGGCCGACGTGCGCTCCCGCGCCGACCGCGTCGGCGACCTCGACGCGGTCGTTCACGACGAAAAGCACGCCGGCCGCGCGGCACGCACCGGCGATCTCGCGCGCGAGCGGGAGCAACGATTCGTCCGTCAGCTCCGGCGCCCGGAGCTGAACCGCTGTGGCTCGGCCGGCGATGGCCGCGGCGGCGATCTCCAGATGACCATTCCGGCTCGCACCGCGGCTCGACGTCACGACGTAGACCGAGAGCGAGCGCGGATCGAGTCTCATCTTCTCCCTCCGCCGGAATTACCCGGTGCAGGTTCGTCGGGTCGCCGTCGCCCGCGCTTCCCAAAAACGCGCTGACGGCCTCTCAGCCCGGTCGCTCGAGCTCCCCGGTGGATCGCTCCCAGGATAGACGCCGGAGCGCACGATTGCCCTTCGCCTCATCGTGAGGCGGCCCGCCCGCGAGCCACACGCAGCTCGCGCCGCACCTTCTTCCAATCGCTGTACCGAACGGAATAGACGACGTCGATCACGATCAGCACGAGCGTATACGCGGCGATCACCAGGGCGGCCCACACGGGAGCGACCGTCGCCGGCCAGAACGCGAGCGCCACGAGCGGCGCGATCTTCGATGCGATCGCGCCCGACGCGTGCATCCACGCCCTCGCTTCGGGACTCGCCCGGAGGTATGTGGCGTAGTCCGTCTTCAAGCCGGGCGTCGGAGGAAACCGCCGGTCGAAGAAGTACGACGTGAATCGGATCTGGGCGACGCGCCCGGCCAGCCAGTGCGCGAGCCCGTGGACCGAAGCCGACCAGTCCGCGGCGGCGAAGACCAACGCGAGCCCGGCAACCATGGGCGACGTCGTCTGGACCGCGATGATCACGGCGGCAACTCCGGCGGCCGTGGCACCGACGAGCACGGCGTTCCCGAACCAGATCGGGAACCGCAACCGGACCCGCGACTCGAACGCCACGCGATCGATCCGTCCAGCCGCGTCCGCCCAGTGCGACGACAGCACGGGATCGCGCTTCACCTGTGACAGGAGCCTCCAGAAACCGAGCGCCGCCAGGTCCGTCTCGCCCTCCGCCACGGCGGCCTCGATCCGGGCGAACTCGTCCTGATAGTCCTCGACCGGCGCAGGAACGTTCACCCGCGTTCCCGGGTTCCCAGCCGTGCATGGCCTAGGATGAGCGCCCGGACGCGCCTCCGGCTCGTGTCCGTCAGCCCGCAACGGTCCAATCGCAACGCAAGAACGATCGGGAGGCGAAGATCTCGAGGAGCACGATCCCCGAGCGGCCCATGCGCCGCGCCGGCCTCGACCATGCGCTCATCACGCTCGACGGCCGGTACCACGTGGTCGATCGTATCGCCGCGGGTGGCATGGGCGAGGTCTTCCGGGCCCACGACGCCGTGCTCGAACGCGACGTGGCCATCAAGGTGTTGCATCGACAGCTCGCTGGCGACCGTGGGTTCGTCGAGCGGTTCCGGCGCGAGGCCCGCGCCGCGGCGAGCCTGTCGTACCCGAACATCGTCGGCGTCCACGACTGGGGTGCCGTCGACGGCATCTACTACATGGTCATGGAGTACGTGCGCGGGCTCAGCGCGCGGGACGTGCTGAACGCGGAGGGCGTTCTGGCCCCGACTCAGGCGGTCGACGTGTTGCTGCAGACGCTCCTCGCGCTCGATCACGCGCACCGGCGGGGGATCGTTCACCGTGACGTCAAGCCCGAGAACATCATGATCACGCGCGAGGGCGTCGTGAAGGTCGCGGACTTCGGCCTGGCACGCGCGTACGCCGACGCACAGATCACCGAGGCAGGAACCGTGACGGGCACCGTGCAGTACCTCGCGCCCGAGCAGCTGCAGGGCGAGCCAGCGGATCCCAGGACCGACCTGTACGCGCTGGGCATCGTGGCGTTCGAGCTCCTCACCGGACGACTGCCGTTCACCGGTGAGACGCCGATGGCAATCGCGTACAAACACGTGAACGAGCGAATCCCCACGGCTTCCTCGCGGAACGCCGCTGTCCCGAAGGTCCTCGACGGGTGGGTGGCATCGATGACGGAGAAGCAGCGCGAGCTCCGGCCGGAGTCGGCGGCGGAGGCCCGACGCGACCTTCTCGACGAGGCTACGTCGCTTCCGCCGGCCCCGAACGTGGGGACGCTCGTACCGGACGTGACCGTGTTGCCGAGTCGCCGATCCCCCAGCGTGGCTGCGACCACCGTGACGATCGCCCGCGCGCAGTTCCGGACGCAGCGCCGGCGTTGGCGCAAGGTCCTCGGCATCGTCTTCGGGCTGGTCATCCTGGCGACCGCGGCGTGGGGAGCGTGGACGTACGTGATCCCGCACCGCGTCGACGTGCCGAGCGTCATCGGGCTGGACGTGCGCGACGCCCAGCGGAAGCTCGAGAACGTCGGGCTCGTCGCTCGCATCGCGCAGGGAAGGCACTCGCTTCGGGTGGACGAAGGCGCCGTGCTCGACGTCCGGCCGGACGAAGGCACGGTCGTCGAGGACGGGACGCGCGTGGTGCTCGTCCCCTCGGCCGGCCCGCCGCCGGTCCGTGTTCCGAACATCGTCGGGAAGACACTTGAGCGCGCTCGCGAGCTGCTCCGCGGCGCGGATCTCCGGGTGGGCGATGTCACGCGGGCGTACCACGCCGAGCTCGCGGAGGGTCACGTGATACGACAGAGCGTCGACGGTCGCGACGACGCGCCGCTCGGAAGCGCGATCGACGTGGTGGTGAGCAGAGGTCCGAAACCCCTTCCTGTACCGCGTGTCGCCGGACGGATCGTGGAGGACGCGACTGCACTCCTCGAAGACGCCGGCTTCGTGGTCGCGCGAACCGACGCATTCTCCGACGACGTCGCGCGCGGCCGAGTGATCTCGCAGGACCCCGCACGAGGAAAGAACCTCCAGCCCGGCGAGACCGTTTCGATCGTTGTCTCTCTCGGACCCGAAGAGTTCGAGCTACCGAGCTTCCTCGGGTTGGGGCGGGATGAAGCGATCGCGCGCATCCAGGCGCTCGGACTCGAAGCGCAGGTCGTACCGGTGCCCGGCGGCAACGGCAGCACCGTCGTCAGTCAGCTTCCGCCGGTCGGCGAGACCGTCCGCGCCGGCGACACCATCGCGATCTACGTGGCGTGAGGGTCGGCGCGCACCTCCGAACGCCGGGGGGTCTGCGAACCGCGGTCGAGAGCGCACGGAACGTCGGAGCCGACGCGGTTCAACTGTTCATCTCCAACCCGCGTGCCTGGTCCGGGCCTCGGCTCGACACCGCAGAGAAGTTCGGAGCCGAATGGCGCGAAGGTGGAATCGGACCGCTCTTCGTCCATGCACCGTATCTCGTCAATATCGCGTCGCCGAACCCCGAGTTCATCGGCAAGTCGCTCGAGCTCTGCCAGAAGTCGGTGCGCGCGTGCGGTGTGATCGAGGCGGCCGGTTTCGTCGTCCATGC
>DASUQY010000320.1:0-2465 GCA_036280315.1 Actinomycetota bacterium | reverse complement strand
CCGCGACGGTGTCGGGCTCCTTCCCCCGCAGCGCGAAGATCTGCCCGACGCGCTCATCGCTTCCCTTCGTCGCGTTGTAGACGGTCGAGTCCGGGCGGATCTTGCCCGTGTACACCCGGAACATCGTGATGTGTCCGACGTAGGGGTCCGAGATTGTCTTGAACACATACGCCGTGAGCGGCTGACTCGCGTCCGCATCGCGCTGTTTCTCTTCACCGGCCTTCGTCGTCACCGTGATCGGGCCACGGTCGACGGGCGAGGGGAACTCGTCGGCGATGAAGTGGAGCAGCCGGTCGACGCCGATCGGCTTCGCCGCGGCGGCGCAGAGCACCGGTGCGATGCGGGCTTCGGCGAACCCCGTCTTGACGCCCTTCAGCACCTCGTCGTGGGAGAGCTCGCCCTCCTCCAGGTACTTCTCGATCAGCTTGTCGTCGGACTCGGCGACGGCCTCGATCAGCTTCTCCCTGAACTTGTCCGCCTGCTCCGATATGTCCTCGGGCCAATCGCCCTCATCGGCCGTCGCGCCCGAGGGATAGCGGAACGCCTTGCGCGAAAGCAGGTCCGCAACACCATCGAAGTCGTGCTCCTCCCCGAGGGGCAGCTCCAGCGGGGCGACCTGCGTGCCGAACGCCTGCACGAGCTCGTCGAGCGTGCGCTCGAACGACGCTCGTTCGCGGTCGAGCTTGTTGATGACGATCGCGCGCGGCAGGCCGGCTTCGACGGCAAGCTCCCATGCGACCTCGGTCTGAACCTCGACGCCCTCCACCGCCGAGACGACGAGGACAACCGCGTCCGCGGCGCGGATCGCCGTGCGCACGTCGCCGACGAAGTCCGCGTAGCCCGGCGCGTCGAGCGCGTTGATCTTGACGCCGCTCCATTCGATCGGCGCCATCGACAGCGAGACGCTGATGCCTTTCTTCACCTCTTCCGGCTCGAAGTCGCCGACCGTGTTGCCGTCCTCGATCGTTCCCATCCGCGTGGTCGCGCCGGACGTGAACAGCATCGCCTCGAGCAGCGTCGTCTTGCCCGACCCACCGTGGCCGACGAGAAGTACGTTTCGGATCTCACTGGCGTCGTAGGTCTTCATCCGGGCTCCTATGCGTGACGTGCGTGTGCGGCGCTCGAGTAGAGCGGAATCCTACCGATGATAGGCTCGCGCGCGTCGTGGACATGCGCGTAGGCGGGCAGGTCGGCGAGCGCGCCGCCGTACCGGTGCTCTCGGCCGCCGCGATGCTCGCCGTCGTCGTCTCCGCATCGCTGCTGATCGCTCGGGATCCGCGGGCGGCCGGGTGGGCTGCGCTCGTCGCTGGCTCGTGCCTCGTCCTCGGAGGAACGTTGCTCCGGAGCGGCGATCGACGCGCGCGAGTCGCGCTGTCGTTCTCGGACCGGGCCTTCGACGGATGCATCCTCGCCGCGCTCGCCTGGGTGACGCGCACGTCGCGCCCGGCCGTGGCCGCGGGGGCACTCGTCGCGCTCGCCGCGGGCTTCCTCGCGTCGTACATCCGCGCGAAGGGTGGCTCGCTCGGCTACGGTATCGAGGAGGGCGTCGTGACGCCGATCCTCCGCTACGGATTGCTCTCCATCGCGTTGATCTTGGGCTGGACGTCGTGGGCGATCTGGGTCGTGGCAGGCGTAACGGTGCTGGCTGCAGTGGTTCGCGCGAGCCAGGTGGCGAAGGAGGAACGCGCCTGAGCGGTGACGGTGCTCGTCGTGCCGTGAGAGGCGAGACGTGGCGCGAGACGCTCGCGTACTGGACGTACCGGGGGCTCGAGGTGCTGGCGATGTCGTTGCCGCCGGCCGCGGGGCGGTGGGCCTTCTCGACCGTCGGCGGCATCGCGCACGCAAGGCTCGACGGCGTCCGCGCGACGGTCGCCGCGAATCAGGCGCGTGCCCTCGGGCTGGACGTCGACGAAGTGCGCGTGAAGATCTCGACACGCGAGGCCTTCGATCTGTACGCGCGGTACTGGTACGACTCATTCCGCGTTCGGGTGGCAACGCGCGAGGAGGTCAACGCGCGCACTCGGGTCGCGGACATCCACCACATCGACGAGGCGCTCGAACTCGGGAACGGCGTCGTGTGCGTCCTGCCGCACATGGGGAACTGGGACGTCGCCGGCCACTGGCTGGCCCTGAACGGCTACCGCATCGCGTCGGTGGCGGAGGAGCTTCGGCCGCCGCGACTCTCGGACCTGTTCCTGAGACATCGCGAGGAGCTCGGCATGCGCATCGTCCCGTTGGCGAAGAACGGGCACGTCGGGGCGCGGCTGAAGCAACTGCTCGCCGACAACTGGTTGGTGGCGCTCGTCGCCGATCGCGATCTCACCGGGCGCGGCGTGGAAGTCGAGATGTTCGGCGCGCCGTGGCGAGTCCCGGCCGGTCCGGCGGTGCTGTCGCTCGCGACCGGGGCGCCGCTGCTGGTCTGTCCCGTGTACACGCTCGACGAGGGCTGGGAGATAAGGATCGGT
>DASUQY010000319.1:0-2005 GCA_036280315.1 Actinomycetota bacterium | reverse complement strand
GCGAGCAAGGACGCGCTCATCGAGCTCCGGTCGGTCCTCGGCGTGCTCCGTCGCGTCGACGACCAGGACGGTTCGCGCGATCCCGCGCCGACGCTCGCGCGTGTCGACGACCTCGTCTCGAGAGCGGGCGCCACCGGCCTCGAGATGATCAAACGCGTCGAAGGGACGGCTCGTCCGCTCCCGGCGCCGGTCGACGTCGCGGCGTTCCGGATCGTCCAGGAGGCGCTGACGAACGTCGTTCGGCACGCCGCCGCGACGAGTGCCACGGTGGTAGTGACCTACGGAGACGAGGCGGTGACCGTGGTGGTGGAGGATGACGGGCGAGGCTCGGCGGCGGGCTCGGTCGGTTCGGGCAGCGGCATCGTGGGCATGGGCGAGCGTGCCCATTCGGTCGGCGGATCTGTGGAGGCCAGACCGCGCGAGGGCGGCGGATTCCGCGTTCGCGCCCGGCTTCCGTACGCGGGGCGCGGGGATAGCACGACGTGATCCGCGTCCTGCTCGCCGACGACCAGGCGCTCGTCCGTGCTGGGTTCCGCGCGTTGCTCGATGCGGAGCCAGACGTCGAGGTCGTCGGCGAGGCGAGCGACGGGCGGGAGGCCATCGAGCTCACGCGCGCGCTGGTGCCGGACATCGTGCTGATGGACGTTCGGATGCCCGAGCTCGACGGCCTCGCGGCGACCCGATCGATCGCCGAGGAGGAAGCCCTCTCGAGCGTCCACATCGTCATCCTCACGACGTTCGAGCAAGACGAGTACGTGTTCGAAGCGCTCCGCGCCGGCGCGAGCGGGTTCCTGGTGAAGGACACCGAGCCGGCCGACCTGGTGCGGGCGGTGCGAGCCGTCGCTGCCGGCGACGCGCTGTTGTCGCCCGGCGTGACCCGACGGTTGATCGAGGAGTTCGCCTCCCACGCGAAGGGTGTCGACGTCGCGCCGGCCTTGGACGAGCTCACCGAGCGCGAGCGCGAGGTTATGGCGCTCGTCGCGGAGGGTCTGTCGAACGAGGAGATCGCGCGGAAGCTGTTCGTCAGCCCGGCGACCGCGAAAACGCACGTCAGCCGGGCAATGGTGAAGCTCCGGGCGCGAGATCGGGCGCAGCTCGTCGTATTCGCCTACGAGTCCGGCCTCGTACGTCCGGGTTGGGCGGAGTAGGGATCGAACTGCTACACGGGACGTAGCTCAGAAGCCTCCCTCCAGACGACGACGTCCCGTCGCCGGCTACCGACGATGGGTGACACGAATGGAGGAGGTGTTCGAGATGGTGGAGACGCTTTTGGCCGAAGTGGCGTTCCGAGAGGGCGTCGGCGGCTGGTGGTTCCTGTTCTTCCCGTGGATCTGGATCGCGTTGATCGTCGGCGCGTTCTTCGTGTTCCGCGGACGGCGCTCTCGCTGGCACACGCATTCGGCGGAGGAGGTCCTCGGCGAGCGCTACGCGAAGGGCGAGATCAGCGCCGAGGAGTATCAGCAGCGGCTCGACGTACTGCGTCGAACCGGCAAGTAGTGAGGGGGTGAAGGTGATGGCGCATCGGGGACTGATCCTGGACAACCCGCTGAGCGGCGAGCGGTTCTTCTTCCGCGAGACCGCCACGGACACTGACGGCGAGCGGCTCGTGTTCGAGCTCGAGCTGCCGCCCGGCGGGCGCGTCCCCGGAGGGCACGTGCACCCCTCGCAGGAGGAGCGGTTCGACGTGCTGAACGGGACGATGCGCTTTCGTAAGGGAATGCGGCGCGTGACGGCGGAGTCCGGGGACTCCGTCGTCGTGCCGGCAGGGACGTCGCACCGGTTCGCCAACGTCGGCGATGACACGGCGCGGATCCGGGTGGAGGTCCGTCCTGCGCTCGAGATGGAGCGTCTGTTCGAGACGGTCGCCGCGCTCGCGCGCGAGGGACGGACGTTCGCGAACGGCATGCCGAAGCCGCTCGAGCTCGCGCTGTTCATGCGGCGGTTCGAAGACGAGGTTCGGGCGCCGTTCGCGCCTGACCTCGTGCGGATCGTGACGTCGCCTCTC
>DASUQY010000318.1:0-3710 GCA_036280315.1 Actinomycetota bacterium | reverse complement strand
CACGCGCGCCATCGCGACGACGCACTTCGAGGCGACGGATGCCCGCCGGGCGTTCCCGTGTTGGGACGAGCCCGACCTGAAGGCGGTATTCGGAGTGACGCTGGACGTCGAGGAAGGCATTCTCGCCATCTCGAACGGGCCGGAGGTCGAGCGCGAGCCGCTCGGCGAAGGGCGGGTACGCGTGTCGTTCGCGGACACGATGCCCATGTCGACCTACCTCGTCGCGTTCGTCGTCGGGCCGCTCGAGACGACCGAGGCGGTCGACGTGGACGGCGTTCCTCTGCGCGTCGTGTTCGAGCCGGGCAGGGGCCACCTCACCTCGTACGCGCTCGAGGTGGGGGCCTTCTGTTTGCGGTTCTTCTCCGAGTACTACGGCATCCCGTATCCGGACTCGAAGGTCGACCTGATCGCCGTCCCCGACTTCGCGCAGGGCGCGATGGAGAACACCGGGGCCATCACGTTCCGTGACAACCTGTTGCTGGTCGAGCCGAACAAAGCCACGCAGCCGGAGCTCGCCGCCGTTGCGGACGTCATCGCCCACGAGCTGGCACACATGTGGTTCGGCAACCTGGTCACCATGCGGTGGTGGAACGGCATCTGGTTGAACGAGGCGTTCGCGACGTTCATGGAGATCCTGGCGGTGGACGCGTTCCGCCCGGACTGGGAGCGGTGGACGCACTTCCTCAGGGTCCGTTCGTCCGCGTTCGACGTCGACGCACTCGAGAGCACCCGCTCGATCGAGTACCCGGTCGCCTCGCCGGATGACGCCGACGGGATGTTCGACACACTCACGTACACCAAGGGGGCGGCGGTTCTGCGCATGCTGGAGCGGTACCTCGGCGCCGAGCGGTTCCGAGACGGCATCCGCAAGTACCTCGCCGACCACCGGTTCGGGAACACGGAGACGCACGATCTGTGGGACGCGATCGAGATGGCTACCGGCGAGCCCGTGCGGCGAATCATGGACGGCTGGATCTGGCAGGGCGGATACCCGCTTGTGTCGGCGGAGCTCGAGGGCGATCTCGTTCGGCTGGCGCAGCGACGCTTCCTGCTCTCGAGCGAAGACGGTGACGCGGCGTGGGACGTGCCGTTGCTCGTTCGGGCCGCCGGGAAGACCCAACCCGTCCTTGTCGAGCCGAGT
This sequence comes from Actinomycetota bacterium, assembly GCA_036280315.1. Taxonomy (GTDB): domain Bacteria; phylum Actinomycetota; class UBA4738; order UBA4738; family HRBIN12; genus CALGFI01. Next base: position 2,569 of record DASUQY010000318.1, on the reverse strand, counting down.
GGGGCGACCGTTCCGGCGCCCGACGACGGTCCCATCGTCGTGAACGCGGGGGCTCACGCGTTCGCGCGGGTGCGATACGACGAGGAGCTGCTCGGCCGGATCGCGGCATCGCTCGACAGCCTGTCCACAGACGAGCGCACGCAGCTCGTCGACGACACCTGGGCGGCCGTGGTTGCCGCGCGGACGTCAGCCGCGGAGTTCTGTCGGTTCGCCGATGCGTTCCGCAACGAGGACGAGCTTCCCGTGTGGTCATCGCTCCTGGAGGGCATCAGGTGGTGTGACCGGCTGCTCGATGGGGGGCCGCGGGAGCACTACCGGGCCTGGGTTCGATCGATCGTGGGTCCGGTGCTCGAGCGGATCGGGTGGGAACCACGCGAGGGTGAACGCGACCTGACGCGATCGCTGCGCGGCACGCTGATGACCGCCATCGCCGTCCTGGGTGCGGATCCGAACGCCCAGGCGCTCGCCCGCGAGGTCGAGCTCCGCGCGAGAGCCGACGGGGACGAAGAGCCGTCGCTCGCGGCCGCCTCGATCGTCATCGTGGCATCGGGCGGTGGACCCGCCGAGTACGACGCGTATCTGAAGGCGCGGACGACAGCACGAACGCCACAGGAGCGATTGCGGTATCTGTACGCCCTCGCCGATTTCCGCGACGCGGTGCTGTTCGAGCGCACGCTGGACCTCTCGCTGACGGAAGAGATCCGTCCGCAGGAGACGCCGTGGGTGCTGACACGCGCGATGTCCAACCGGGAGCAGGGACCGATCGCCTGGCGGTTCGTGCAGGAACGGTGGCGAGACATCGTCTCGAGAGTCGCGCCGTCGAACGTCGTGTTCGTCGTGGACGCGTTGCACTACCTGGCGACGCTCGAGCTCGTGGACGAGGCCTCGGCGTTCTTCGCCGAGCACCCGATCCCGCAGTCGGCGCTCCAGCTGCAGCAACTGCTCGAACGCCAGCGCGTGAACGCCGACCTCCGGCGCCGAGCGGTCCCCGAACTGCAGTCGTTCTTCAGCGCGCCGCCCCAGTAACGCGCCTTCGGAGCGTCGCGCGGCGTCGCTTGACACGCGAAAGCGCGCGGCCATACGTTCGGTAGCGAACGACCAGCCTTTCTTCGAAGGGGAGGTTTCGCACGGCCGTCGTCGAGGACGTCGAGGTCTCAACGGAGCATTGGATCGGCGGCGAACGCGTCGCCTCGGCATCGACGTTGCCGGACGTGTCGCCGATCGACGAAAGTGTGCTCGCGGAGGTCTCGCGGGGCGGTACCACCGAGGTCGAAGGGGCCGTCGGGGCTGCGCGCGCCGCAACCGAGACGTGGGGCCGAACGCCCGCGATGGAGCGAGCGGCCGTCCTTCACCGGATCGCGGATCTCGTCGAGGAGCGGGTCGAGCGGCTCGCTGCGGTGGAGACGCGCGACAACGGCTCGTTGCTGCGCTCACACCGCAACTCCGTGATGCCGCGCGTCGCGAGAAACTTCCGCTTCTTTGCCGACCAGCTGACGGAACTCGCCGAGTCGTTCGACATGAACGGCTTCGAGAGCCGGACCGAGTGGGACCCGTCGGGCGTGACCGCCGTGATCACGCCGTGGAACGCGCCGCTCATGCTGGCCACGTGGCGGGTCGCGCCCGCCCTCGCCGCGGGAAACGCCGTGATCGCCAAGCCGCCCGAATGGGCGCCGCTCACGGCGTCTTTGCTCGCCGACATCTCGCGCGAGGCGGGCCTGCCGGACGGCGCGTACAACGTCGTGCAGGGGATCGGCGAGGAGGCCGGCGCGGCGCTCACTCGCCATCCCGGGGTGGACCGCATCGCGTTCACCGGCTCCATCGAGACCGGGAAGATCGTGGCTCAGGCGGCGGCGGAGAATCTCACGCCCGTCTCGTTGGAGCTCGGCGGTAAGTCGCCGTTCGTCGCGTTCGCCGATGCGGACATGGAGGCGACGGTGAAGCAGGCCGTGAACCAGTTCGACAACGCGGGACAGGTCTGCCTGGCGGGCACGAGGCTGCTCGTCGAGCGGTCGATGCACGACGAGTTCCTCGACCGATTCATCGACGCCGCCGGCGCGATCGTGCAGGGCGACCCGCGCGACGAGGCGACCGACATCGGACCGCAGATCACCCGCGAGCACTTCGAGCGCGTGGACGGGTTCGTGCAGCGAGCGAAGGCGGAGGGCGCAAAGGCCATCTTGGGCGGTGGACCGAACGAGGAACTTGGCGGGCTGTACTACCGCCCGACGCTCTTCGTCGACGTGCCGCGCGCTGCCGAGGTCGTCCGAAAGGAGGTGTTCGGCCCGGTCCTCACGCTGCAGACGTTCGAGGACGAGGAGGAGGCGATCGCGCTCGCGAACGAGACGGAGTACGGGTTGGCGGCGATCCTGTACACGGGCGATCGGGAGCGCGCCGATCGCGTTGCCTCCCGTCTCGTGGCGGGGACGGTGTGGGTGAACTGTTTCTTCGTTCGTGACCTTCGGGCACCGTTCGGCGGCGCGCGATCGTCGGGTGTCGGCCGCGAAGGCGGCGTGTACAGCTTCGATTTCTACGCGGACGTGAAGAACGTCTGCTCGGCTCCCTGGGAGGA
>DASUQY010000317.1:0-3075 GCA_036280315.1 Actinomycetota bacterium | reverse complement strand
TCCTGGCCCGCGCCGCGAAGACCGCCGAGCTCGAGGTGTTCCGCCGCAGGCTCTCCGGCTACGACTTCCAGCCGATCCTGTCGCGGTTCGCAGACGGATTCGAAGCGGAGACATCGGACCTGACGCCGGCGTCCGCGCTGCTCGCACAGTTCGGGGAGCTGCCCGGCCTGTCGAAGCTCCTCGAGCGGCTCGGCGTCGAGGAGGAGAGTCCGGGCGCCGCGGCGTCGGCCGTCGAGTTCGCGCTCGACGGGCTGCATCTCTCGCGGCGGCTGAACAAGGACGAGACCGGTCGCACCGGCGCGTACCGGTATCGCGGCGCCGCCCCGTAAGGGGTGTCCGATCTCCACGGCTACGTCGGATTCGCCGTCGTCGGCATCTTTGCCATCGGATGGCTGTGGGGTCTCGGGGCGTGGATCGCCCGCCGCGGCCCCGGCAACGCGTACTGGGCGGTGTGGCTGCCGGTGGCGCAGGTCGTCGCCGGGCTGCAGGCGGTGTTCGGGATCGTCCTGCTGATCTTCGGCCGTCGCGTCGAGGCCGGCGGGACGCTCGGCGGCGTCCTGCACTACGTCTACGGGCTGCTCCCGATCCTGTTGTTCGTGGTCGCGCACGTGATCGCGAGGGCGGGGAACGCGTCGATGCTCGGATTCGCGGCCGAGCGCCGCATCGCGCCGTGGGTTCCGTTCGCGTGGGCGTCGTTCATCTCGTTCGGACTCACTCTGCGCGCCCTCATGACCGGACTCGGCGTCGGCTAGCCAGCCCGCGGCGTCTTTCGTCGCGAGGCGCGTACGCTGAGTCGATGCGGCGGTTCCGCTACTCGCGCTGGGACGACACGCAAGATCCGTTCGGCGCCGATGTCCCGGCAGCCGATCTGCTCGAGGAGCTTTCCGACGACATCCTGTCCGGGGCCGGGGCGGAGGGCGCGCTTTCGAGACTGATGCGCCGCGGAATGCAGGGACGGTTCGGTGGGCTCGACGCACTCCGGGCGAGGCTTCGCGAACGCCGTCGCCGCGAGCAGGGCGCGCTGAACCTCCAGGGGCCGCTCGAGGAGATCCGGGAGCAGCTCGAGGGGATCATCGAGCGCGAGCGCACGACGCTCTCGTTCGAGCCGGGTGACGACGCTCGGATGCGTGAAACGTTCCTCGATGCGCTCCCGCCGGACGTGCCCGGCAAGCTCAAGGAGCTCACGGACTATCGGTTCGTCGACGCGCGCGCGCAGCAGGAGTTCGATGCTTTGATGGATCGCCTGCGCGAGGAGGTCATGGGCGCGCACTTCCGGAACGTCGCGCAGGGTATGCGGAACCTGTCCGGCGAGGAACTGGCCCGCTTCCGCGACATGCTCGCGGAGCTGAACGACATGATCGAGCGCCGCGACCGCGGCGAGCCGTACGACTTCGACGGTTTCATGGACCGGTACGGCGACTTCTTCCCGGAACGGCCGCGAACTCTCGACGAGCTGCTCGAGCAGATGGCCCGCCGCATGGCGGCGATGTCGCGCCTGCTCGCCTCGATGTCGGCGGAGCAGCGCGCCGAGCTCCAGGCGCTCGCCGAGCAGGTCATGCAGGACATGGACCTCGCGTTCGAGGTCGATCGGTTGGGCTCGAACCTCGCCTCGATGTTCCCCGAGATGCCGTGGGATGAGCCCGCGCTCGCCGGCGGCGAGGACGCCGTGCCGCTGTCCGCGACCGTCGACGCGATGGAGCGACTTCACGACTACGAGGAGCTTGACCGGTCGCTCCGCGGCGACTACGCCGGCGCATCGATCGACGACGTCGACGAGGAGGCGTTGCGGAATACGCTCGGTGAAGACGCCGTCCGCGATCTCCGTCGTCTAAAGCAGATCGAGCGCATGCTCGAGGAGGCCGGGCTCGTCTCGCGTCGTGACGGACGCCTCGACGTGACGCCGAAGGGCGCGCGAAAGCTCGGCGAGCGCGCGCTGGTTCGGGTGTTCGAGGAGCTCCGGCGCGACCGGGAGGGAACGCACGACGCCCGCGACACCGGAGGACTCGCCGAGCCGACGGGCGCGACGCGGCCGTGGCGGTTCGGAGACGCCGGCCAGATCGCCGTGCAGCGCACCGTGTTCAACGCCGTCGTCAGAGGCGAGCCGGGGCAGGCCGTTCGGCTGCGACCCGACGATTTCGAGCTGGTCGAAGCGGAACAGCGAACGGAGACGGCGACGGCGCTCCTGCTCGACCTGTCGTTCTCGATGCCGCTTCGCGGTCACTTCGTTCACGCGAAGCGCATGGCCCTCGCTCTGCACGCGCTGATCGAGGGCCGATATCCGCACGACCGGCTGTACATGATCGGGTTCAGCGATTACGCCCGCCGCATGGAGCCGCAGGACCTCACGGCCGCCGGGTGGGAGCGCGTCTACGGGACGAACATGCAGCACGCGTTCAACCTGGCGGGGCGGCTCCTGTCCCAGCACCCGAGATCGACCCGTCAGGTCATCATGGTCACCGACGGCGAGCCGACCGCGCATCTCGAAGGCGAGCACGCGCAGTTCAGTTGGCCGCCCGTTCCGGAGACGATCCGCCTCACGCTGGCCGAGGCGATGAAGCTCGCGAAGAGCGGTGTGACGCTGAACGTCTTCATGCTCGAGGACTCTCCGGGGTTGATCCGGTTCATGGAACGGCTCGCGGAGCTCACCGCGGGACGGATCTTCCTGATGGACGATCGCGAGATCGGAGACTTCGTCTTGCGCGACTACGTCGCGCGCCGGGCGCGCTGACCGAACATCATCGCGCGGCGTCCCACCAGATCGTCACCAGCGTCTCGCGCGGTGGTCCTGTCGACCACAGACCGTCGCGCTCGACGAGCCGGCCGCCGATCGCCTCCGCGATCTCGTCGTCGCGCTCCTTCGGCAGGCACAAGCGCCGGCGGACGAGCGCGATCGCGTCCTCTCGGCGCGCGAACCCGGCTGACGATTCGACCTGGTGGTCCTGGCGAGCCGCGTCGAAGCCGAGCGAGCGGATTCCTTCCAGCGCGTCATCGGCCGTCGGCCCCGATGGCCGCTCGAGGCCGTGGAACCGTTGCCACAGGTCGGTCATCCACACGAGCGGATGTGTCGGCGTCATC
>DASUQY010000316.1:0-2931 GCA_036280315.1 Actinomycetota bacterium | reverse complement strand
TTACACGCGCGGGTACGGGAACCCAACGCTCGCCGCGTTCGAGACGCTCATGGCCGATCTCGAGGAGACCGAGGCGGCGTTCTCGTTCGCGAGCGGCATGGCGGCCATCCACACCGTCGTCACGGCGTGCGCCGGTGCCGGCGATCGCATCGTCGCGAGTCCGGAGCTCTACGGAGGTACGTTCTCGCTGTTCCGGAACGTCCTTCCGCGGTACGGCATCGAGGTCACGTTCGTCGACGCTCACGATCTCAAGGCGGTTGGCGATGTCCTGCCGGGCGCGAAGCTCTTCTATTGCGAGACGATCGCCAACCCGAACGTCACGGTCGTTGACCTCGAGGCACTGTCGGGGCTCTGTCAGAACGCCGGTGTGCCGGCGGCGGTTGACAATACGTTCGCGTCGCCGTACCTGTGCAACCCGGCACGGTACGGATTCGACTTCGTGTTGCATTCGGCGACGAAGTACATCGGCGGCCACAGCGATCTGATCGCGGGCGTCGTCTGCTGCTCCGAACGCGACGCGGCGCGACTGCGCAACACGGTGATCGAGACCGGAGCGACGATGGCGCCGCTCGAGGCATGGTTGTGCATGCGCGGCCTCGCGACGCTCGAGCTCCGGATGCAGCGACACTCGGCGAGCGCGCTCTCGCTCGCGACGTTCCTCGAACAGCATCCCAAGGTGGATCGCGTTCACTACCCGGGACTGCCGACGCATCCGCATCATTCGGTGGCGCGCCGGCAACTCCCCATGGGGTTCGGCGGCATGCTCGCGTTCGAGGTCGAGGGCGGCGTGGACGCGGGAAGGCGGTTCTGCGACGGCGTCGAGCTCGCGTGGATCGCAGCCAGCCTCGGCGGAACGCAGACTCTGGTCGGTCACGCGGCGTCGACGACGCACAGACAGCTCGACGCCCAGGCGCGTCGCGCCGCCGGGCTCGCAGACGGCCTCGTCCGCGTCAGCGTGGGCATCGAGGACCCCGATGACATCGCCGCCGACTTCGCGCGAGCGCTGGAGAAGGTGTGAGACGCCGCGTCGTGCTGCTGTTCGGTGGGCGCTCCGCCGAGCACGAGATCTCCGTGATCTCGGCGCGTTCGGTGTTCGACGCGCTCGACCGCGACCGGTACGAGGTCGTCGCGATCGGTGTGACGAGGGACGGCCGGTGGCAGCTGATGCCGAGCGGACCGCCGGCGTTGCCGGGAGATTCGTCGCATTCGCTGCCGGCCGTAGAGCCATCTCCGGGCGAGGAGGTGGCGCTCGACCAGGAACCGGGAGCGCACGCGGTCGTCGCCGCCGATGGCTCGCGGACCGAGATCGATGTGGTGTTCCCGGTGATGCACGGCCCCTACGGCGAGGACGGGTCGATCCAGGGGTTCCTCGAGATGGCCGGCGTGCCGTACGTCGGTTCGGGCGTGCTCGGATCCGCACTGGGGATGGACAAGGCGGTGCAGAAGGTGCTGTTTCATTCGTCGGGCATCCCCGTCGTGCACCACGACGTGGTGTACGAACGCGAGTGGGAGGAGGACCCACAGGCGGTCGAGGCGCGCGCGGAGCATCTGGGGCCGCCACTGTTCGTGAAGCCCGCGGCACTCGGGTCGTCCGTCGGGGTCACCAAGGTGCGCGAGCCGGGAGAGCTCCGTGCCGGACTGGAGGAAGCGTTCCGCTACGGGAAAAAGGCGCTTCTCGAGGCGGCGATCGACGGCGGTCGTGAGCTTGAGTGCGCGGTGCTCGGCAACGACGATCCGGTCGCGTCGTTAGCCGGAGAGATCATCCCGCGCGGCCACGAGTTCTACGATTACGACGCGAAGTACCTCGACGAGCACGGCGCCGAGCTCGTGATCCCCGCCGACATCCCGCCCGAGACGCTCGAAGACGTTCAACGGCTGTCGATCGCGGCGTTCCGAGCGATCGACGCCTCGGGCCTCGCGCGCGTCGACTTTTTCCTGACGAGCGACGGACGTCTGTTGGTGAACGAGCTGAACACGATCCCCGGATTCACCAGCATCTCGATGTACCCGAAGCTCTGGGAGGCGTCCGGAGTTCCGTACGCCGATCTCGTCGACCGGTTGATCGAGCTCGCCATCGAGCGCCACGAGCACGATCGGAAAAAGGGCTTCGGCGCGTAAGAGCGTTTCGCCGTTCGTGCTACAGGTGCACGACCGGGCAGGTGAGAGTCCGCGTGATGCCCTCGACGCCCTGGATCCTGGCCACGACGAGCCTGCCGAGCTCGTCGACGTTCTTCGCCTCCGCGCGGACGATCACGTCGTACGGCCCGGTTACGTCCTCGGCCTCCGATACGCCGGTTATCCCGCGAACGTCCTTCGCGACCTGCGCGGCCTTTCCGACCTCGGTCTGGATGAGGATGTAGGCCTGGACCACCGAACGCCTCCCTCCGTCGCATAACGCCTCGCGCGTTCGAACGCGGCCGCACCCACTCTATTGACGCGCCGTAGAGGCGGCAAACGCACGCGCCGACAAGTGGGATGATCGACACGTGTCCGCCGCCAAGCGGAAGCGAACGAGTCACGACGACCCGCTCGCGCCGTACCGCAGGATTCGAAGACCTATGCCGCCTCCGGAGAGGGTGATCGGCGACCGGCGGCATGAGATCGAGGACGACGAAGCGCGCCGCGAGATCAACGACGCGACGCGCAGGCGAACTCGCGGCGACGAACAGACGCCGAACGAGGACGACGGGTGATCTTCTCCGACCGCGGCGAGGCGGGTGACGTCCTCGCAGATGCACTGCTCGAGTACGCCGGGACGGATTCCGTCGTCCTGGCCATCCCGCGCGGCGGCGTCGTCGTCGGCCGGGCCGTCGCCGACGCGCTTGGTGCACCACTCGACGTGGTGGTGCCGCGAAAGATCGGCGCGCCCGGCAATCCCGAGCTCGGCCTCGGCGCCGTTGCTCCGGGCGTCCGCGTGCTCGACGAGCGTCT
>DASUQY010000315.1:0-2052 GCA_036280315.1 Actinomycetota bacterium | reverse complement strand
GCTCGGGCAGGTCGGGCAGCTCGTTGATGGCGACGATCCCTCGGTTCGTCCGCGGGATGAGGCCGTAATGGATCGTCAGCTCATCGCCGAGATAGCGGCCCTCGGCGACTCGGATTGGATCGACGTCCCCGATGAGGTCGGCCACGCTCGTATCCGGCGTTGCCAGTTTCTCGGCGTACCGCTCGTCTCGACCGATCCACCGGATCGGCACGGCATCCCCGTCGTCGGCCACGAGTGACCGGCACCTGGCGCAGATCGGGCGGTACGGGTGGTCGTTGACCTCGCACCCGGCGATCGTCGGCGACGTCTCGTCGAGGAGATCCACGACGCGACGGATCAGCCGGGTCTTCGCCTGTCCCCGTTCGCCGAGCAGGATGAGGTCGTGACCGGCGAGGATGCCGCGCTCGAGGCTCGGTAGGACGGTGTCGTCGAAGCCGACGATCGTCTCGAACAGCGCCTCGCCGCGTCCGAGCTTGGCGAGCAGGTTTGCGCGCAGCTCCTCCTTGACCGTGAGGTCGGGATACCCCGCGGCGCGAAGCTCGCCGATCGTGGTGGGCGCCGTCACGCGCTCAAGACTATCGAGCTTCCCGGATACGCCTAGGCGAGGCCGCGCGAGGCGAACGTCTCGCCGTAGCGCCTGGCGCTCACGCGCCGGGTGACCTCGGCCGTCAGCACCAGAAGCAGCGAGGCGAAGAAGATCACCGAGGAGACCGCGACGAGCTGAGGCAGCTGGCTCGGAACGCGGAGCTGACCGAACAGGAACACCGGCCAGGTGGACTGCGTGCCCGCGAGGAAGGAGGCAATCGCATACTCGTCGAACGACAGCGTGAACGCGATCAAGAACGATGAGAACAGCGCAGGTATCAGCAGCGGAAACGTGACGCGCCGGAACCTGTCCCACGCCCCGGCGCCGAGGTCCTGTGCCGCCTCCTCCAGCGAGACCGGAAGACGTTCGAGCAGCGGGATGATCGTCAGCGCCGTGTAGGGGAGTGACACAACGACGTGACCGATCACGACCGCATGCAGCCCGAGACCGATCACGTAGCCCGTCGAGTCGGCGAGGAACCGGTCGAACGCTGTCAAGAGCACCAGCAACGAGATCCCGAAGACGACGTAGGGCACCACGAGCGGTGAGAAGAACAGCGCGGACGCGGCCGACTTGCCGGCGAATCGCCGCCGGACCAGCGCGAACGACACCAACGTGCCGAGCGCGACGGCAATCGCGCTCGACGCCGTCGCCACGATCGCGCTTCGCCGCAGCGCCGCGAGCAGCGACGGGTTCGACAGGAACCGTGAGTACCACTCGGTCGTGAACCCTTGTAGGGGGAAGGTGACATCGCCGTCGTTGAACGAGAGAACCGCGAGGATCGCGATCGGAAGGTAGAGGAACAGCACGAGGACGACGAAGAACGCGGCGAGCACTCGGCGGGCCGAGTTCGAAGTGGCAACCTCCATGGCGCCTCAGCCGGCCGCGACGCTGCGGACCTGCAGGAATCGACCGAACAGCGCCATCAACCCGGCGACGACGGTCAACATGAACAGCGCTAGCACGGAGCCCGTCTGCCAGTCGAGCGCCCCGGTGAACAAGTTGTTGATCGCATTCCCGAACATGTAGCCGCTCGGCCCTCCGACCAGCAGCGGCGTGACGAACTCGCCGATCGTCGGGATGAACACGAACAGGAACGCGGCCAACACCCCAGGAAGGCTGAGGGGCAACGTCACTCGGACGAACGTGCGCCAGCGGCTCGCGCCGAGGTCGCCGGCGGCCTCGAGGACGCTGCGGTCGAGGTTCTCGAGGCTGACGAAGATCGGCAGGGCGACGAACGGAACCCAGACGTACGCGAGCACCAACATCACCGCGAACTGCCCGTACAGCAACGCCGTGATGGGATCGTCCGGGCTCCGCACGTGCGACCATGACAGGAACGAGTTCAAGACGCCCTGCTCGCCGAGGATCACCTTCCACGCGAGAACGCGGAGAAGGAAGCTCGTCAGGAACGGCGCGATGATCAGGAGCAGCAGCACGTACTTACGCCGCCTGACGCACAGGGC
>DASUQY010000314.1:0-2726 GCA_036280315.1 Actinomycetota bacterium | reverse complement strand
GCTGCGGGTGTACCGGCCGAGCGGGAATCCGGTCGGCGGGGTGACGACGGCCGTACGGACGGCGCATGGACGCGGCTTCTGGTGGTTCCCGATGCAGGTTCGGCTCAACCGGGTCGCGCGCTGGCGCCTCGTCGTCGATCTCGACGGGAAAGTCCTCGCCGACGTGCCGTTCGATGTCGTCGCGACGAAGTTCCAGGTTCGGAACCGGGCGCCGAGACCCGTGTCCGCCGAGCTCGTGCCGGCGACGCCGTCGGCGTCGCGTCCCGTCCCGTGCAGTGCCTCGTTCGGACGTCGCTCGTCACGGAGGACCCGGACTTCGAGATCGTGCGCTACCGCTACCGCTGGACGGTCGACCGCAAGCTCGTGCGCGCGGTGCAGAGCGCCGCCCTGTCCGACGTGCTGCGGAAGGGGCTTGCGGGCGCGGGGAAGCGCGTGCGCTGCTCGGTCACGCCGAGCGACGGCCGGCTCTTCGGACCGACCGCGACGACGCCGTAGCAACCCTCGCAATCCGTGTTTGGCCACGGGCCGTACGTGAGAAGGAGAGGAGGGCGGATGCTCAGGAGACTCATACCGGTCGCTGCTCTGGCCACGGCGCTGTTGGCGGTTCCCACGACGTCGGCAAAGGACGGCGACGTCCTCGTCAGAGGCGCCTGTACCGGGGCGACCACGAGCAAGCTCAAGCTCAGCGAAGAAGACGGCCGGATCGAGGTCGAGTTCGAAGTCGACCAGAACCGCAACGGTGTGCGCTGGACGGTGACGCTCAGGCGGCCGACGGCGCTGCTCGTGCGCACGATCCGGGTGACGCGAGGGCCGAGCGGCTCGTTCGAGCTGCGCCGAGTCGTCGGAAACCGTGCCGGCCCGGACCGGATCATCGCCCGCGCGACGCGCTCGTCGGGCGAGGTCTGCCGAGCCGCGGCGACGTTCGGCTAGCCCGCGAGCGAGAGCGTCACCAACAGCGGCAGCACGATCCAGACGCCCAGCGTCAAGGTGATCGCCACAATCGCGAAGCGGCGTGAGTGATCCTTCGGAGGGCTGCCGCAGTGGCCGACGCTACGCCAGACCTCCGCGAGCGGCTGCGTCAGCGAAAGGCGGATGCGTCGGCTCGCCAGCGCCGCACCACGCAGGACGAACCACGAGATGACGAGACCGACCGCGGCGGCGATCGCACCGACGAGGAGCGCGATCCACCACTCGCGCACCGTCCCGCTCGCGAGGCGCCAGATCGAGAGCCCGGCAGGAATCAGGACGGCGCCGATGACGAACGTCGGCACGCCGATCTCCCGCCCCTTCGTGATTTCGACGAGCGCCTGCGCGTCGAAGCGGGCGGGCCGGAGCAGCTCGAGCTGCGTGGAGCCGCTTTCCGACTGCATCTCGCGCAGCCAGTAGAGGTTGCGGAGCTGCATCGCGACGTTCTTGCAGTGCGCAACGACCACGTAGCGAGCGACGAGCTCGACGAGGTAGCGAACCGGCGTCCGGAACGGTCCGAGGTCCTCGTCCACGTGCGCTCCGTGGTGACCGTGGCGCCGCAGGCTCTCGAGCGCGACGAGCACACGCCGGTGATCCGCGTCGAAGCGCTCGGGCCGGGCGACCGGCGCCGGACGCGCGAGCTCGCGCAGCATCTCGCGGTCACGCGGCCCGCGGACGTCGATCTCGTCGAGGAAGGCCGCGATCGCTTCGTCGTCTCCGCCGAGCAGCTGGAGGCGCTCGAGCGGGCTGTCGTATTGCTCCTCGAGCTCCTCCCGTGTCGCGGACGGGTCCTGCACGCGGCGATCGTATCGCCGTCGCCGCCGGGATTCGCCGTGGCAGGATGAGCGCGCCGTGGAGACGATGCGCGCCATCCGCAAGCGGGAGTCCGCGCCGGGGCTCACGCTGGACGAGGTTCCGGTACCGACACCCGATCCGGACGAGGTGCTCGTCCGGATCGAGGCAGCTTCCATCTGCGGCACCGACCTGCACATCGGGCGCTGGGACCAGTGGTCCTCCGAGCGCGTGCGACCGCCGCTGACGCTGGGTCACGAGCTCTGCGGGACGATCGTCGCGACCGGCGACGCAGTCCGTGACCTCGCCGAGGGTGACTTCGTCTCCGCCGAGAGCCACGTCACCTGCGGTGTGTGCTTCCACTGCCGCACCGGGAAGGCGCACATGTGCGAGCAGACGCAGATCCTCGGCGTCGACCGCGACGGAGGCTTCGCCGACTACGCCGCGATTCCCGCGTCGGTGGTGTGGCGCAACGATCGCGCCAAGCTTCCGCCGGAGATCGCGTGCCTGCAGGAGCCGTTCGGCAACGCGGTGTTCGCGACGTCGACGCAGGACCTGGCCGGCCGCGCCGTCGCCGTGCTCGGATGCGGGCCGGTCGGGCTCTTCACGATCGCGATCGCGAAGGCGTTCGGCGCGGGGAGGCTCTTCGCGTCCGACCACGTCCCGTTCCGGATGGAGCTGGCGCGAACGCTCGGCGCCGACGCGGTCGTCGACGTGGACGAGGTCGAGGACGTGCCGGGCTGGTTCGCCGGGCAGAACGACGGCATCGGCGTCGGCGTCGTTTTCGAGATGTCCGGGGCGTTGCGCGCGATCGAAGACGCGTTCGGGATCGTGCGGCACGGAGGCAACGTCGTTCTCTTCGGCATCCCGGCGCGCCCGGCCACGATCGACATCGCCGAGTCGCTCATCTTCAAGAACCTGACCGTGACGGCTGTCAACGGGCGAGAGATCTGGGAGACCTGGTACAC
>DASUQY010000313.1:0-2180 GCA_036280315.1 Actinomycetota bacterium | reverse complement strand
GCTCGATCTCGAGTGGCGCCTCGCTGGTTCGAAGCGAGACGGCTTCGCGAAGTCCGGCGACGTCGACGAGTGCGACGTGTTCGAGCGTTGCGGCCTCCGGATCGACATCGCGCGGCACCGCCAGATCGATGACGAATAACGGGCGCTGGCGTTCGCCGATCGCGGAAGCCGAGATGACCGTGCCGGCCGCGCCCGTTGCCGAGACGACGACGTCGGCGTGAGCGATCGCGCTCGGAAGCTCATCGAGCGATCCGTGGTCCGAGCCCGTCCGCTCGGCGAGCCGAGCCGCACGTGCCGTCGATCGGTTGAGGATCCGCACGTTCGCGGCACCGAGCTCGCGCAGGTGCTTCGCCGCGAGGGCGGCCATGTGTCCCGCGCCGACGACGAGTGCGTTTCGGTCGGCGATGCCACCCAGTGCCGCCTCCGCGAGGTTCGCACCGGCCGCAACGAACGCGTCCGGAGCCGCGCCCACCCCGGTTTCGGTCCGAACGCGCCGCCCCGTTCGGCTCGCTGAGTGGAACAGCGCGGTCAGCGTTCGACCTGCCGCTCCCTCCTTCTGTGCGCGCTTCAGCGCCTCGCGGACCTGCGACAGGATCTGCGGTTCGCCGAGGACCATCGAGTCGAGCCCGCTTGCCACCTTGAATGCGTGCTCGACGGCATCGAGCTCGTATTGCGAATAGAGGGGCTCGTCGATGTCACCGGGCGCAACGTGGCGCGATTCGCACAGCAGTCGCTTCAACGCCTGGAAGCCGGGGTGGTATCCGGGGACCGCCGCGTAGACCTCGACTCGATTGCAGGTCGACAGGATCACGGCCTCCTCGATCGCGGGGTCGTCGGCGGCACGCCGATACGCCTTCGTGAAGTCGTCGTCGCCGAGTGTGAGGCGTTCGAGCAGGTCGACCGACGCGGCGCGGTACGAGACGCCGAGCGCGAGAAGGGGCATGTCGAGCTCGATTCTACGCAGCGCGTCGCTTACGACCGCGGCGCGATACCATCCGGCGGCCCTCGTTCGGAAACGGTTGGGAGGCAGGCGAGTGGAGCGAGCCAGACCGCGCGAGCTCGGAGTCCTCATCGGCACGATGCCGACCGGAGCGCGCAATACGATCACCGACGTCGACGGTGTACGCGTCGGCCACGCCACCGTCATCCGCGACCCGAATCCCGACGGTCGCGGCGCCGTCCGGACCGGCGTCACGGCGATCTTCCCGCACGAAGAGCTGCCGTGGACCGAACGCGTCTACGCGGGCACGCACATCCTGAACGGCTACGGCGAGATCATCGGCATCAACCAGATCGCCGAATGGGGACTGCTGCACTCGCCGATCGTCCTCACGAGCTCGCTGGCGATCGGCCGCGCCTACGACGCCACGGTCCGCTGGCGAACCGAGCGGCATCGCACGACGACGAGTGCCGGCGGCGACATGCCGGTCGTGACCGAGTGCGACGACTCGTTCCTGAACGACGTGACGACGTTTCCGCTGTCCGACGCCGATGTGTTCGCGGCGCTCGACGGCGCGAGCGGAGGCGACGTCGCCGTGGGGTGCGTCGGTGCCGGGACCGGCATGCAGTGCATGGATTTCAAGGGCGGGATCGGGACGGCGTCGCGCGTCGTTCCGGCCGGGTTCGTGGTCGGCGCCCTCGTGCTAACGAACTTCGGCGACCGGGAGTTCCTTCGGATCGACGGCGTTCCCGTCGGTGGCGAGATCACCGACCTGATGCCCGAGGGGCACGATGAGGGCTCGTGCATCGTCGTGCTCGCGACCGATGCTCCGCTTCTTCCGCATCAATGCCGGCGTCTGGCGGCTCGCGGTGCGCTCGGCTTGGCGCGGTGCGGGTCGACGGCCCACAACGGCTCGGGCGAGCTGATGCTCGCGTTCTCGACGGCGAACCGGCTCCCGCTCGAGACGCGCGATGGGATTTTCGAGGCGCGGACTCTCCTTGACGGCGCCGCCTGGAACGCGCCGGGCGCGTCGATCAACGACCTTTTCGTGGCGACGGTCGAAGCCGTGGAGGAGGCCGTCGTCGACGCGCTGTTCACGGCGACGACCACGGTCGGACGCGACGGCCACGTGCTGCACGCCTTGCCGATCGATCGAACGCTCGAGATCCTCGAGAAGTACGGGCGTCCGCCGAAGACTTAGCGCTCGAATCGCAGCGGGTCGAACGGCGCCGGATCGAAG
>DASUQY010000312.1:0-2561 GCA_036280315.1 Actinomycetota bacterium | reverse complement strand
GGCGTCAGTTAGATCGATTCGTCGATCCGGTATGCCTCCATGCGTTCGACGAGCTCGGCCGGACGACTCAGGGCGACGAGATGGCCGCCCTCGATCTCGTCCGCAGCCATGGCCAGTCGCTCGCATGCGATGCGCCGCTGGAAGTCAGCTGGAAAGAGGCGGTCGTCGCGTCCGATGAGGACCCGCGTCGGCACGTCGGGCCACGCGTCGAGGGGCCAGGGTTGCGTCATCGGCGTCCACGATTGCGCCGGCTCGCCACGCCGGACCGCCTCGGCACGGACCTGCTGCGGGACATCGTGGAAGTAGACGGTCGCGTCCTCGTCGGCGCCCTCCGGCGAGAGCCCGAGACCTGCCAGGTGAGCGTGCTGCGCTTCTGGTTGCTGGGTGTTGGACCACCACTCCGCTCCCGTCTCTCCCGGCCGAGGGATCATCGCGTTCAGGAGGATCAGGAGCTCGACCGGGACCCGCTCGCACACCAGCGGCGCGCTGAAGCCAGCGAGCGACTGAGCGACGAGGATCACACCGGTCCGGTCGCCGATCGATTCGACGATCGCGTCGGCGTACGCGGCCCACCCCGCGGAATCGTCGCCCGCCGGCAGCGAGACCGCCAAGGCGTCGTGGCCCCGCTCCTGCAACCGGGGGACGACGAGATGCCAGTACCAGGCTTCGCCGCCTGCGCCAGGGATCAGCACGTACGTCGTCCTCGACACCTCCAACCTCCCTTCCTGAGGTACGACCATCAGCGGGAGCCAAACTCATCGGCGGAGGCGCGTCCGAGGATTTGGCGCGCGCGTGGTGAGTCGGTTCGTTCGTGTGGGTATCCAAAAGGAGAGAGCCGAGGAGGGGAGGTCAGTCGTGGACGACGACACGCGGATGCGGTTCGAGGGACGGTGGCAGGAGATGCGAGGTCGGATCAAGGAAGCATGGGGCGACCTGACCGACGACGACCTCGACAAGACGGAGGGCAAGTGGGATCAGGTCGTCGGCGCGGTGAAGCGCAAGACCGGGGAGTCGGTAGACGCGGTCGAGTCGCGCTTACGCGGCATGATGGACTGAGAACTCCGGAAGACCCGAGCGATCCGCCGTCGCTTTCGCAAGGCTCATCTGGGGGTATGTGCAGGTCATGGCGTCGTACACCGTGAACAGACGCGGAGTGGCCCAGGCTCGGAAGCTCATCAAGGCCAAGCGGTACACACTGACCAGCAACTGGGGCGACGTTCAGCCGAAGGCCGCAGATGAGAACGGCTTCCTGAAGGAACACTCGTGGCAGGAGTACGCGGGCTGGTTCTTGGGGCTGACCGAGGGCGCTGCCGAAGAGACGAAGGCACGGTACGCGTTCGTGTACGGCGACTTCCGGCGCCTTCACCGAAGCGGCTTGATCGCCTGCCTGTACCGTGCCGCCGAGTGGCGGCACAAAGAGGTCGAGCGAGCCGCCTACAGATTGCTGCAAGAACTCGACGCCGCGACCTCTTAGCTCTTCCCAGACGAGGCCGATCCTCGCTCGCGCTGCCCGGGCTTCGTCCTCACGGTGGCGTACTGGTTGCGTCGAGCGGTGTCTGCCATGGAGCAGCGGGGGCATGTAGGTTCGAATCCCACTCGGGCACGCCGCGGGATCGGACACGGGAGGAGCGATGGCGGACATCACCAGGATCGAGACGACGCGCCAACCGGTGACGACGACATATCACGGCGTGGCCGTTACGGACGACTACCGCTGGCTCGAGGAGGCGTCGTCCGAGGAAACCAAGATGTGGACGAAGGCGCAGCACGAGCGGACGATGGGGTATCTGAGCGCCCTTCCGTCCTACCGTGCCATCCGGCGGCGGGCCCAGGAAGTCATCGGGGCGCAAGCCACGACACACGCCGACCTGCGCTTCGGAGGCGGGACGTACTTCGCCTTGAAACATCAGCCGCCCAAGCAGCAGCCGTTCCTCGTCGCGGTCGCCGATGTCGACGATGCGGCGAGTGAGCGCGTCGTCGTCGACCCGAACGCGCTTGACCCGAACGGATCGACGACGATCGACTGGTACGTTCCGTCACCCGACGGGCGCCTGGTCGCCGTCTCGCTCTCCGAGCACGGCACCGAGAACGGCACGTTGCACGTGTTCGACGTGGCAAGCGGCGAGGTCGTGGACGTTCGTATCCCGCGGATCACTGTCATGGGGGGATCGCTCGCCTGGCGCGGCGACTCGCGGGCGTTTTGGTACACGCGCTACCCGGCACCGGGCGAGCGCGGCGATGAGGACCTCCCGTTCTACCAGGAGGTCTGGTTCCACGAGATCGGCGGAACGGATGACCGGCGCGACCTTGCCGGCGTGTTCGCGGACGATCGCATCGTCGAGAACTTCCTTTCGTCGTCGCCCGGTGGGCGCTGGGTCGTCGACCTCGCGCAGCGTGGAGACGGGGGAGAGTGGGAGGTGTTCGTTCGCGCGCAGGACGCGGGCGACTGGTGGATGCTCGCGGCGATCCCCGACCGGATCGTCGGCGCCGCGATGGGGCGGGACGAGATCTTCCTGCTCTCGCGGAAGGACGCTCCGAACGGGCAGATCCTCAGGCTCCCT
>DASUQY010000311.1:0-2173 GCA_036280315.1 Actinomycetota bacterium | reverse complement strand
AAGTGCTTGTACATCGTGAGGTGCCTTGGCTCCACGCCGTAGCGGAAGAGGTCCTTCACGATCGACAGCACGATGTAGTCGTCCCCGTCGAAGTACCTCGCCGCATCTGGCCCGTGTGAGTGCACGAGCCCGAACGACTCGAGCTCCTTGATGCGGTCCTTGTCGACGCCGGTCGCCGCCGACATCTCCTCGATCGACATCTGCAGACCGGTCGGGGGCTCGGCGAGCTCCTCGTCGGGTTCTGCCGCCGCCTCTTGTGCGCCGCCGACGCCGTCGGCGTGTCCGTCTCCAGCCTCGACCTCCAGCAGTCGGTCTTTGATGACCTTGAGCGGGAGATACTCATCGCGCTGCATCTTGAGGATCGACTTCAACCGGTCGACGTCCTTCTCGTAGAACTTCCGATACCCCGACGGCGTGCGGTCGGGATCGATCAAGCCCTCGGACTCGAGGAAGCGGATCTTGCTGATGGTGATGTCGGGAAACTCCGTCTTCACCGAGACGAGGACCTCTCCGATCGACTGATAGTTGCGCGTCGCCATCCCGCTCACTCCCCCGCGAAGAACACGAGCCTGAACTTGCCGATCTGAACCTCGTCACGGGACGCGAGCTTGGTCGACTCGACCCGCTCCCGGTTGACGTAGGTGCCGTTCAGCGAACCGAGATCGCGGATGTACCAACCGTCCGGCTCGTTCCGGATCTCGGCGTGCTTGCGGCTCACGGTGATGTCGTCCAGGAACACGCTGCTCTGCGGGTTCCGACCCGCGGTGGCGTGGTCGCCGAGCAGGTACGTCGACCCCGCGTTGGGGCCATTCTTCACCAGAAGGAGCGCTTGGCCGGGCTCGAGCTCATCGTGAGGGAACGGGAACTCGTCGTGAGCCTCACCCTCGACCTCGATCGGAGCGATGCTGATCGTGGTCTCGTCCTGGAGCGGAGCACCACAGTTCGCGCAGTATCGCGCGTCGTCTTTGTTGGGGTGTCCACAGCGGGTGCAGTACACCTTCGAGCGTCCCCCGAGCCGTCTCTGAACCTCAACGTTCGTCTCGAGGTGTCGTTCTTGACCTCGAGCGGAAGTAGACGCTACCCGCCCGTGCTGGAAGGGTCAACCACACTGTCGTGGACGGGGACGCTCTACCGGAGGGCCGGGCACGCTCGGCGTCCAGGCGAGATCGAGCGGTTACCTGACGGTCAGGTGCGCTGTTGGTCGACCAGGGACCGGTATGCCGCCGCGTCCATGAGCCCATCGAGCTCGGCCGCATCGGTCGTGGCCAGCGCGACGATCCACCCGTCGCCGTACGGCTGCTCGTTCACGAGCTCTGGCCGCTCCTCGAGCGCGGCGTTGCGTTCGATGACGGATCCCGAAACCGGCGCGTAGACGTCGGACACCGACTTCGTCGACTCGACCTCGCTGAACGCCTGGTTGGCCGTCACCGATGTGCCGACCTCGGGAACGTCCACGTAGACAACGTCGCCGAGCGCGTCTTGGGCGAAGTCCGTGATGCCGACGCGGACGCGGCCGTTCCCCTCATCGCGGGCCCATTCGTGTTCCTTGGTGTACCGAAGATCTTCGGGGAACTCCATGTCGCTCCTTCGTCGTGCTGCGCGCGAGGCGGCGCGCACGTTCGCGGCCGGAACCTAGCACGAACGACCCGTCTACTCGGAGGCCAACGCGTCGCGCGCGTCGCGCGCGTACAGCACGGTGGCCACGACCATCTCCACGATGCCCGCCCCATACAACACCCATCCGCACGCGAGGACGGCCGGCGCCAGGGCGTACCCCAGGTTCCCCCACGCCACCGCACCGATCGCAGCCATCAGCGAGAACGTCGCGACCTTGCCGATGTACCGAACCTCGATGCGTTTCCCGCCGCGAGCGAGGAGCAGGATGCCGGCCACCAGGACGAGCGAGTCGCGGAGGAGGATCGGGAGGGCCGCCCACAGCGGGAAGGCATCCCGCGCCACGAGCGCGACGAGACCGGCGGCGATGGCGATGCGGTCGGCGAGCGGATCCAGGACCTTGCCGACCTCTGAGACCTGTCCCATGCCGCGGGCCACGACCCCGTCGAGCCAGTCGGTGGCTAGAACGACGGCGAAGACCGTGAACCCGACCGCCGTCGTGTCTCGATCCACGATGAGCAACGCGAATACGGGGACGAGGGCGATCCGCAGCAACGAG
>DASUQY010000310.1:0-7329 GCA_036280315.1 Actinomycetota bacterium | reverse complement strand
CTTCAGCACTTTGGGGATCTCCTTCGTGTCCATCCCCAGGTAGTACCGGCACACAACCGATTCCCGCTGCCGGCGAGGGAGCTTCGCCAACGCGCGCTCCACATCCACGCGCTCGGGGCCGATGAGGTCGGCGCCGGCGATGCTCTGCAGCCTGGAACGCGCCTTCCGTTCCGCGATCACTCTGCGCAGTCCGCTCCGTGCCAGGTTCAGCGCCACCGTCGCGACCCACGCGTTCAGCGACTCGATCGAATCGCCTCGCTCCGATCGCTCCCACGCGCGGAGCAGCGCCTCCTGAACGGCGTCCTCGGCAGCGGGCCGGCTCCCGCTCGTCAGCGCGACCGCTGCGACAAGCCGCGGGTAGCTCGTGTGCAAGAACTCTCGAATGGCGATCTCGTCGACGCGCATGGGTTCGAGCGTAGGACGTGCGGAGGCGACAAACGGTTGTCACGAGCTCAGAAGTCCCTAGCACTCTCCGGGGTAGACTGCTAAGGGTCATGGTCGAACCGGAACTCGGAGCCCGGAAGATCGCCGTTCTGCACGCCGTCGTCGAGGAGTACGTACGCGGCGGCGAGCCGGTCGGCAGCGAAACAATCGCCGAGCGTTCGGGCCTTGGTGTATCTGCCGCGACGATCCGCAACGAGATGGCAGCGCTCGAGGAGCTCGGCTATCTCATGCACCCGCACACGTCGGCGGGCCGGATCCCGACCGACGCCGGTTATCGCAAGTACGTCGACACGCTTCCGCCGGGCGGTCGCCTCCGCGACGCGCAACGTCGCGCGATCGCCGGCTTCTTCGCGGAGACGATGGTCGACCTCGAGGAGGTCCTTCGCGGCACGACGCAGCTTCTCTCGCGCGTGACGCAGTACGCTGGCCTCGCCGTTCCGCCGTCGGGTTCGGACGAGCCGGTCCTTCGAACCGAGCTGGTCGAGGTCGGCAACTCGCTCCTGTTCCTGGTCATCGGCCAGCACGGTCGCGTGGACAAGACGATGATCGATCGCCCCGACGGGCTCGAAGATGACGCGCTGGCGCTGCTCGACCGAACGCTCTCGGATCGATTCCGGGGCAAGACCGTGGCCGACGCGCGCGCGGAAGCTCTGAAGGCCGCGCCGACGGCGAAGCCTGCCGAACGCACACTCCTTCTCGCCGCCGCCGATGCATTCGGCGGGATCCAGACGGGCGCTGGCGCGCACCTCGTCCTGATCGGCGGCGTGGCCAACCTCGCCGACGAAGCGGCGCACTGGCGTCGCGAGACCGTGCGACGCCTGTTCGAGGCGCTCGAACACGAGTCCGAGATGCTCGAGCTCCTCCGCGACGTCACGCTGCTGCAGGACGTGAACGTGACGATCGGGGGCGAGCATCCGCACACCCGCGATTGGGAGGCGTCGATCGTGTCGGCGCCGTTCCGCGCGGGCACGACGGCGCTCGGCACCGTGGGCGTCGTCGGTCCCACCGCGATGGACTACGTGACGGTCATGGCGTCCGTCCGCGCCGTCGCGCGCCGCCTGTCCGAGCTCGCGACGGAGGTCGACGCGTAGGACATGGCGCAGATCCGCGACCTCTACGAGATCCTCGGTGTCGGACGCGATGCGTCGAACGACGACATCAAGAAGGCGTACCGGCGGCTCGCGCGGGAGTTCCACCCCGATGTGAACGCCGATCCCGCCGCCGAGGACCGGTTCAAGGAGATCACCGCGGCGTACGAGATCCTTTCGGATTCCCATCGACGGCAGCAGTACGACCTGTACGGGTCCGGCCGTGGGATCGGGGAGTTTCCGTTCGGCGACGTCGCCGACATCTTCGAGGCGTTCTTCGGCGCCGGCACGTTCGGTCGCAGGCGAACCGCAACGCGCCGCACGAGAACGCACAACGGTGAGGACGTGTTCGCAGAGGCGCGCCTGGCTTTCCGCGAGGCCGTGTTCGGCGTTCGTCGCGAGATCGAGCTCGAACGGCTGGAATCATGCGATCGCTGCGCCGGTACGGGTGCCGAGCCGGGAACGTCGCCGCAGCGATGCCGGACGTGTGGAGGCACCGGCCAGGTGCAGGACGTTCGACGAAGCATCTTTGGGACCGTGATGACCGCACACCCCTGCCCGACGTGCGAGGGGACCGGCGAGGAGATCGTCACGCCGTGCGAGCGGTGCGACGGGCGGGGCCGCATCCCCGTCGATACCACGGTGCCGGTCGATATCCCGGCCGGCGTGTCGAACGGGCTCGACCTCCGCGTCCCCGGTGCAGGCCATGCAGGACGGGTGGGTGGTGCTCCAGGCGATCTGTATCTGTCGCTGCGCGTCGACGAGGATCCAGTGTTCGAACGACGAGGCACGGATCTGTTCGCCAGCCTCGATGTTCCGATGGTGCAGGCGGCCCTCGGCGCCGAGGTGGAGATCGACACGCTCGACGGAACCGAGCGCGTCGACGTCGATCCGGGGACGCCTTCCGGCACGACGCACCGCCTTCGTGGCAAGGGCGTTCCGAATCTCGGCGGGCGTGGGCGGGGAGACTTGTTCCTCACGCTCCAGGTCACGACGCCGAAGCCGGGTTCGAGGCAGGAGAGGGAGCTGCTCGAGCGCCTGGCCGAGCTGCGCGGGGAGCCGGCGGGCAAGCGTGCGTCCGTGAGAGCCGACCTTCGTCGCCGCGGCTAGGCTCCGGGTCATGAGTCCAGACCGAGACGCGGAGTGCATCTTCTGCAAGATCGCCGATCACGAGATCCCGTCGGAGATCGTTCACGAGACCGACACCGTCGTCGCGTTCCGCGACACGAATCCGCAGGCGCCCACTCACATCCTCCTGATCCCGCAGGACCACATCGAGGACCTGACGGCGATCACGGACGACCACGGACAGGTGCTCGCAGACATCGTTCGCGCGGCCGCGCACCTCGCGCACGCCGAGGGGATCGATGGCGGGTGGCGCCTCGTTGCGAACGTCGGACCCGACGCCGGCCAGTCGGTATTCCACCTGCACTTCCACTTGTTGGGGGGACGGAAGATGTCCTGGCCGCCGGGGTGATCAGGCGAGCCAAACGGCGTGGCCGTCTGGGCCCAGGGGTAGAATCCCCAACTTCAGATCGGGTCGTCGGATGACGATCCATTCCGAACGAGGAGGAACGGGGTACCACCCCAGAGACGACCGTTTGGCGGAAGCCACGCAGGTGAAGATCCTGGTCCCGGGAGACCAGAACATGGTCGCTCTCCTCGGCCAGCGCGACGAGCTGTTGAAGCTCGTGGAGGCCGCGTTCGACTCACACATCGTGGTCCGGGGCAACGAGATCACGATCTCCGGACCGCCACGTGAGACCGACCGCGTGGCCCTGCTGTTCGAGGAGCTGATCGAGTTGCTCGACAAAGGACACGAGCTGACCGCGTCGTCGGTGGGCCGCTCGATCGAGCTCATCAAGGGCGACGAGGCGCGCCCGACGCAGGTGCTGGGCGACGTGCTCCTGACCGGTCGCGGTAAGGGCGTTGCGCCGAAGACGCTGGGGCAGAAGCAGTACGTCGACGCGATCCGCAGCGCGACGGTCACGTTCGCCGTCGGACCCGCAGGTACGGGCAAGACCTATCTCGCCGTGGCTACAGCCGTTCGCGCGTTGCAGGAGAAGGAGGTGACGCGGCTCATCCTGTCGCGACCCGCCGTCGAGGCGGGCGAGCGGCTCGGGTTCCTTCCGGGAACGCTCTACGAGAAGATCGACCCGTATATGAAGCCGTTGTACGACGCGCTCTTCGAGATGATGGGCGCCGACGCGCTACCGCGACTGATGGAACGTGGCACGATCGAGGTCGCCCCCCTCGCGTTCCTGCGCGGTCGAACGCTGAACGACGCGTTCATCATCCTGGACGAGGCCCAGAACACGACGCCCGAGCAGATGAAGATGTTCCTGACGCGCCTGGGGTTCGGCTCCAAGGCGGTCGTGAACGGCGACGTCACGCAGATCGACCTGCCCGCGGGGCAGACGTCTGGCCTGGTCGTCGTACAGGACATCCTCACCGGTATCGACGGGATCGAGATCGCGCACCTCGGAGGACGAGACGTCGTCCGTCACAAGATCGTGCAGGACATCGTGGAGGCGTACCGCGTGTTCGGGGAGCGGCGCGCGCGTGCCGATGGCTGACGCCAGCCAGACCGCTGACGGCGACGGCCCTCCACTGATCCTGGTGGACGATCGACAAGACGAGCCGCTCGACGCGGATGCCCTCATCGCGCTGGCGCGAGCGTGTCTCGAAGGCGAAGGCGTCCCGAACGCCGAGCTCTCGGTCTCGTTCGTCGGCGAGGATGAGATGTCCGATCTGCACGAACGCTACCTCGACGAGCAGGGTCCGACGCACGTGCTGTCGTTCCCGCTCGGCGACGACGATCCCGAGTCGGGCCGTCGCATCCTCGGCGACGTGGTCATCGCGCCGACGGTCGCCGCGAGGAACAATCCGAGCGATCCTGACGGTGAGCTCCGGCTCCTGCTCGTCCACGGCATCCTGCACCTACTCGGACACGACCATATGAACGACGCCGACCACGCCGAGATGTGGGCGCGTCAGGGGCGCTACGCGTGATCTGGCTCTGGATCCTCGTCGTCGTCCTCGTGCTGTTCGGCTCCATCCTGGCCATCGCCGAAGCGGCGCTCACGCGCATGAGCCGAGTGCGTGCGCTCGCGCTGGTCGAGGAGGGGCGCCGCAACGCGGTCATCCTGGAGCGGATCGAGGCCGACCCGCCTCGGTTCTTGAACGCGATCTACCTGGCGGTGATGTTCTGCCAAAACGGCTCGGCCATCCTGGTGGCGATCATCGCCGAGCGAACGTTCGGCGGCGTGGGGATCACCCTGATCTCGGTTGGCTTCACGCTGCTGTACTTCGTCATCGTCGAGGCGATGAGCAAGACGTTCGCGGTGCTGCATTCGGACAGCGCCGCGCTCGCCGTCTCGCCGCTCGTGTGGTTCCTCGGCCGCGTTCTTGCCCTTCCGACGCGCGCGTTGATCGGCATCGCGAACGTTCTGCTTCCCGGTCGCGGTCTGAAGGAGGGTCCGTTCGTGTCGGAAGCGGATCTGCGCTCGATGGCCGAGGTCGGCCACGAGGAGGGGACGATCGAGAGCGGCGAGAAGGACCTCATCCACTCGATCTTCGAGTTCGGCGACACGATCGTCCGCGAGGTGATGGTGCCGCGCCCGGACATCGAGGCGATCGAGGCCGACAAGACCCTCCGCGACGTCCAGGCGCTGGTGTTGCAGCACGGGTTCTCTCGGATCCCGGTGTTCGACGCCGACCTCGACAACGTGGTCGGCATCGTCTACGCGAAGGACGTCCTCAAAGCGCTCCACCAAGGCAAGCACGACATGCCGCTCTCCGACGTCGTGCGTGAGGCGCGGTTCGTCCCCGAGTCGAAGAGGGTCGCGGACCTGCTGCGCGACATGCAACGGGAGAAATTCCATATCGCGCTGGTCACCGACGAGTACGGGAGCGTCTCCGGCCTCGTGACGCTGGAGGACCTGCTCGAAGAGCTCGTCGGTGAGATCGCGGACGAGTACGACACGGAGGAGCCCGAGATCGAGCAGGTCTCCGACGGCGTCTTCCGCGTCGACGGGAAGATGCCGATCGACGAGGTGAACGAGATCCTCGACATCGAGCTGCCCGACGAGGAATGGGACACGGTCGGCGGCCTGTTGCTCGGCCTGATGGGCGAGATTCCCGACGAGGGCGACACGGTGAACTTCCAGGGCGTGACGTTTACGGCCGAGCGGGTCAACGGGCGCCGCATCGCCAAGGTGTTGATCAATCGGCCGCCGAGCGAAGAGCCGGTGGCGACGGGAGCGAAATGATCTCGAGCGAGCAGATCGAGGAGCTCGTTGCGGCGGCTCGAAGCGCGAAGGAACGCGCGTACGCTCCGTACAGCCGGTTCCGCGTCGGCGCGGCGGTTCTGGCCGGCGGCCGAATTTACGTCGGGGCGAACATCGAGAATGCGTCGTACCCGCTCAGCGTGTGCGCTGAGCGAAACGCCGTGGCCGCCGCTGTCATCGCCGGTGAGCGGCGGATCGATGCCGTGGCCGTGTCGACCGACGAGGGCGAGCCGACACCGCCGTGCGGTGGCTGCCGGCAGGTGCTGAACGAGTTCGGCCCGGCGATGCACGTGATCTCCGAGGGAGCGGACGGGAAGCGGGCGGACTGGTCGCTCTCGGAGCTGCTCCCGCACGCGTTTGGGCCGGAGGATCTCGGCATCGATCGGCCGACCTAGGCAACCGGCTCGTATACGCTCGTCGAGATGGGCCATCGCAGCGGACTCGTCGCAGTCGTTGGCCGCCCTAACGTCGGCAAGTCGTCGATCGTGAACGCGCTGGTTGGCCGCAAAGTTGCCATCGTCTCTGACAAGCCGCAGACGACCCGCCGTGACGCTCGAGCGATCCTCACGACCGACGACTGTCAGATCGTCTTCACCGATACACCCGGGTTCCACAAGCCGAAGACGTTGCTCGGCGCGCGGCTGAACGAGCGCGTCGGGGAGGCGACACACGGCGTCGACGCGATCGTCATGGTCGTCGACGCGTATGCCGGCGCCGGCAGCGGCGACGAGTTCGTCTACGAGCAGAAGGTCAGACCTACCGGCGCGCCCGCGCTCTGCGCCGTGAACAAGATCGATCTGTTGCGGAGACACGGCGAGGTGCCACAGCTGCAGGCGGCCGCCGATCTCGGCGCGTTCGACGAGATCGTGCCCACGTCGGCGAGGACCGGGCGGGGGATCGGCGTCCTGCTCGACCTCCTCGTCGAACGGATGCCGGTGGGGCCGCCCTTGTACCCGGAGAACGCCGAGACCGACCAGCCGCTCGAGATTCGGTTGGCGGAGATCGTCCGGGAGAAGGCGCTCGGCGTGACCCGGCAGGAGGTTCCACACTCGATCGCGGTGGTCGTTGAGGAGCTCGACGCCGACGACTCGCTCACCAAGGTCCACGCGTCGCTCATCGTCGAGCGTGAGTCACAGAAAGGGATCGTCATCGGCAAGGGCGGCTCGACGCTGAAGACCATCGGCTCCCGAGCGCGAGAGGAGATGGAGCTCGTGCTCGGCGGCAAGGTGTTCCTCGATCTTCGGGTGAAGGTCCTCAAGGAGTGGCAGCGCGACCCCAAAGCCCTCCAGCGCCTCGGGTTCTGACCGACCCTCTTGTCGACTCTCTCAACCCTTGTACGCGATCCGGATGTCGGCTCGTCCGCTCGTCATGGCGCGGAACACCGAGCCGAACACCACTGCCAGGAACGCGAGGGTGAGCGCGCGCATCCCGTCTGGGGCGTCGGTCGATCCCAACAGGAGCCACGCGAGAGCGCAGGCGAGCAGACCGTTCCCCATCTTCGCCCCGAT
>DASUQY010000309.1:0-2282 GCA_036280315.1 Actinomycetota bacterium | reverse complement strand
AGGGTGTAGAGGAAGAACTTGATCGCCGCGTACTCGCGGTTGGCCGACCCCCAGATCCCGATCAGGAAGTACATCGGAACGAGGACCATCTCCCAGAACACGAAGAACAGGATCAGGTCGAACGCGATGAACGTGCCGGCCATCCCGGTCTCCAGGAGCAGCATCAGCGCCAGGAAGGCCTTCGTGCGACCCGGCTCCGGTACGAACCGCCACGTGTAGACCGCGCACAGGAACGACAGCAGGAACGTGAGGACGTAGAGCGGCATCGAGATGCCGTCGATGCCCACGTGGAAGCGCGCGCCGATCGCGGCGATCCAGTCGACGTCGAGCACGAACTGCAGCCCGTCCCTCCCGTAATCGAACCCGATCGCGATCGCGATCGACAGCACCAGCGCGGCGCCGGTGAACAGGATGCCGAGACCTCGCACCATGCGGTCGCGGTCCCTCGGTACGAGGATGATCACCAGCGCGCCGACGATCGGCAGCAACGTGGTGATCGTGATCGCCGAGCTCTCCCAGGTCATCTCACACTCCTACGCGATCTGCACGAACACGATGGTCAGGACGACGACGCCCGCGAACAGCAGCACGGCGTACCACTGCACGTTCCCGGTCTGCAGGTACTTCAGGAGGCCACCGGTGGCCCCCGTCAAACCGCCGACCGCGTTGACGACGCCGTCGACGAACGTGCGGTCGATCCAGCTGACGAACGTGGCCAGGCCGCGCGCCACCCATGCGGCCCCGTTGACCACCCCGTCGAGCAGATGCTGGTTGGTCCAGTTCACGCCCGCGGACACCCGGTCGCGGATCGGGTAGACGATGCCGCTCATGTAGAGATCGTCGATGTAGTACCGATGCTGCAACACGTTCCACGCGCGCGGGAACGACATCAGCGGATCGCGCTCGCGCCGTTCCCGGTACAGCCGGTAGCCACCGAGGATCCCGGCGGCGGCCGCGAGGGTCCCGACGACGGCCACCCAGAACACGAATCCCGCTTCGTGCGGATGCTCGAAGTAGACCCAGTCGCCGAACACGGCGCCGAGCTGCGGGGCTCCGAGGAACCCCACGACCACCGACGCACCGGCGAGGCCCACGAGAGGGCCGGTCATCACCGCCGGCGACTCGTGCGGGTGGCCCTCGCCCGCATACCTGCCGAAGAACGTGAGCAGGACGCACCGCGTCATGTAGAACGCCGTCATCACCGCGACCGCAAGCAGGACGTAGAAGAGCCATTGGTTGTGCTCCCACGCGCCCACCAGGAGCTCGTCCTTCGACCAGAAGCCCGCGAGGGGGAAGACCCCGGCCAGCGCGGCGGAGCCGATCAGGAACGTCCAGAACGTGACCGGCATCTCGTCCTTCAACCCACCCATGTCGCTCATGTTGTTCGAGTGGACCGCGTGGATCACCGAGCCGGCGCCCAGGAACAGCAACGCCTTGAAGAAGGCGTGCGTGAAGAGATGGAAGAAGCCGGCGGTCACACCCTCCGGTCCGAGCGAGAGGCCGGCCACCATGTACGCGAGCTGCGAGAGCGTCGAGTACGCGAGGACCCGCTTGATGTCGTCCTGCACGAGGGCGAGGAACGCGGCGCCGAGCGTGGTGATCGCCGCGATCACGCTCACGATCGTCAGCACGAACGGATCCGCGTGCACGAAGACCTCGAACATCCTCCCCACGAGGTAGACACCGGCCGCCACCATCGTCGCGGCGTGGATCAGCGCCGAGACGGGGGTGGGGCCCGCCATCGCGTCGGGCAGCCAGACGTGCAGCGGGAACTGGGCGGACTTCCCGATCGCGCCGCCGAAGAGCAGGAGGGCCGCCGCCGTCACGAGCGCCGGTGACGTCTCCGGCCCGGCGATCGCGTGGCCGATCTCCGCGATGTTCGTCGTGGTGAACCCCGTCGCGAAGATCAGCGCGAAGATCCCGAACATGAACGGCACGTCGCCGATCCGCGTGGTGATGAACGCCTTGATCGCGGCGCTCGAGTTCTCGTGTTCCTCGTACCAGTGCCCGATCAACAGGTACGAGCACACGCCCATGATCTCCCAGCCGACCAGCAACATCAGCAGGTTGTCCGCGATGACGACGGTGAGCATCGCGCCCGTGAACAGGGACAGGACGACGTAGAACCACGTGAACCGCACGTCCCCGTGCATGTAGCCGAGCGAGTAGACGTGGACCGCGAGCGACACGGCCGTGACCACGACGAGCATCGCCGCCGTGAGGCCGTCGACGTACTGGCCCACCTCGAGGTGAAGCGGTCCGATCTCGAACCACTCGATCCC
>DASUQY010000308.1:0-3739 GCA_036280315.1 Actinomycetota bacterium | reverse complement strand
TCGGTGCGCGATCAGATCGAGCTCGAGATCGCCGACGTTCAGCTTGGTCGATGTTCCGTCCGGCCGTCGTCGAAGGCGCGCCCGAATCCGCGCGACGAGCTCGTCGATGGCGAACGGCTTGGGAACGTAGTCGTCGGCACCGAGGTCGAGCCCGACGACCCTGTCGTCGATGTCGCTTCGAGCGGAAAGGATCACGACCGGCAGCGACGCCCACGATTTTCGCAACGCGCGAAGGACGTCGAGGCCGTCGATGTCGGGGAGCCCGAGGTCCAGGACGACGATGTCGACGTCGGCCGAGACGGCGCCGAGCGCTTCACCTCCGGTCACGACGCGACGCACGTCGAACCCGCGGCGCTGCAGGGCCTTCTCCACAAACGAGGCGATCCGGTCCTCGTCCTCGACGAGCAGCACGTTCATTGCGGGACCGACAGCCAGAAGGTCGCCCCCGTTCCCGGCGCGTTATCGACGCCGGCGTCGCCACCGTGGGCGCGCGCGATGCTCCGGACGACGGCGAGGCCCAGCCCGGATCCAGCCGAGTGCGTTCCGTGCGTGAACTGGCGAAACACGAGCTCCTCCTCGCCGGGCGTCACGCCGGGTCCTCGATCCGCGACCTCGAAGCGCCATGCGCGACGGGCAGCGGCGAACCGCAACTCGACCTCGGTCCCGGCCGGCGTGTGCACGGCCGCGTTGTGCAACAGGTTCACGAGCGCCTGGGCGAGCCGGTCGGGATCGGCGTCGATCCGAACGGAGAACGGCATCGGCCGCACCCGGAGGCGACCGTCAAGGAGGGGCATGACCTTTCGCGCGACGCCGGCCATCAGCTCGCCGGCATCGACCGATTCCCGACTGAGGAACGAACGGTCCTCCTCGCGCACAACGGTCGTGATGTCCTGAACGAGCCGGCCCATCCGGTCGAGCTCATCCAGCACGAGATCGATCGTCTCGCGTGCGTCTTCCGGTAGCGCATCCTCACGGAGCACCTCGAGGTGACCGCGACAGATCGTGATCGGTGTTCGCAACTCGTGCGAAACGGCAGACATGACCGTCGTCTTCATCTCGTCGACGTGTCTGAGCTTCGAGGCGATCTCCCGCTCCTCGCGGAGCTCCTCCTCCATCCTCGTGAGATGCCCGGAGCCGCGCGACAACGCCTCACCGATCATGACGCATGCCGGGATCGTGATCGCGGCTGACGCGAGACCGGTCTCGACGCTTCCCGGCAGGTCATACAGCGGAACGATGTACGCGACCGCGGCTGGTGGCGCCATCGCGACCGATGTCCACGGCCGGTGCGCGAGCCCGATCCACACGAACGCGATGACGAAGAACACCCCGTAGCTGTGGAGCGCCGAGCCGCCGTACAGGTTCCCGAACGCGATCAAGCCGAACGCCGGTGGTACGAGGACGAGGCTCGCGGGCTGTGGCCACCTGTCCCACGGGGCAAGCCAGGCGAAGGCACCGAGCGCGATGGACGCGACCGAGACGGCGATCGTGCCGGGCTCGTTTGCGTCCTCGGGCGCGAGCGGGGAGGTGACGAGGACGAGAGCCCCCGAGCCCAGGAACAGCAGAGCGGCGAGCCGCCCCATGAGGCGGCGGCGCTCCGACGGCGAAGACCCGGCCAGCGCCACGGGACTGAGTATGCGACGTCGCGTGTGCGTCGCGTCGGATCGGTACCCGGACGCCCGGAGCCACGTCGACAACGCGACGCTCGTAACTCACCTACACTCACGCGCCATGACTGCCGACGCCTCCGAGGGGTTGCTCCGGTCACTCGAGGAGCTCGAGCGCGTCGCCCAGTCCGTGACGGCCGACGAAGCGGCTCGGACGCTCGACGAGGCGACCCTTCAGGTCTTCTGGCAGCGCTGGCCACAGGCGAGCTCGTGGGCGGGAGCGCTGTGGCGTCAGTTGAATGCGGACCTCGCCGACGCGGCGACGCCCCACGACCGTTCGGAGTTCCACGACGTCGGCGGAGAGGGCGGCGGCTGACGCCGAAGGGACGATGGCGACCCTTCAGGACATCATGACCCGCGACGTCTACACGACGGGTGGCGATGCATCGGTCGCCGAGGTCGCCGAGAGCATGCTCAAGGGCCGCTTCGGATCTGCAGTCATCGTCGATGGCGCCTGGATCGTCGGGATGTTCACCGAACGAGACGTCTTGCGCGCCGCGGCGGCGGGAACGGATCCGAGAGCAGCGCTCGTCACCGACTGGATGACTCCCGATCCGGTCACCGCGTCGCCCGACATGGACGCGGAGGAGGCCGCCGAGATCATGATGACGCAGGGCTTCCGCCATCTCCCCGTCGTGGACGGCACCAAGCTGCTCGGTATCGTGAGCCTCCGCGACGTTCTGCGGGTTCGGATCCGGCGGGCGTCCGGTAGCACCGAGCGGTGATGAGGAGACTGTCACTCGTTCTCGTCGCGGGCGCGATTGTGTGGTTCGCGATACCGGCGAACGCGATCGTCAACGGGCAGGCCGACGGCGGAAAGCACCCGTACGTCGGGGAGATCATGCAGTTCGCCGCCGACTTCGTGGATCCGGCGTTCGACGACCCGGGCGCCTGGTTCGTCTGCACCGGCACCCTGGTCAGCGCGACGGTGGTCATCACCGCGGGTCACTGCACCTTCGGGGTCGGTCTCGACGGCGAGTCCACGACCGCCGGAGGCCGAGACGGGTCGGGCGGCAACGACATCTGGATTGACTTCAGCGAGGCGGCGCACGTGGCGGGATTCCCAGCGAGCGAGGACTACGAGCGCAGCGAGAACCGCGAGGCATATCAGGATCGCAGGGACTTCCTGAACGACAGCGCGTTCTGGATCAGGGGGACCGCGTTCGCGCATCCAGAGTTCGCGAGCGGGCCGTTCATCCTCCACGACCTCGGCGTCGTCGTGTTGGATACCCCCGTGACGACGGTCGGTTTGGGCGAGATCTCGCCGGAGGGCCACCTCACCGAGGCATACGCGCACACGCCACGCAACCATGTCTTCGAGCTCGTCGGGTACGGGCTCGAAGAGAGCAGGCCCTTCTTCTCCGCGGGCGGTCACACGCGACAGAAAGCCCAGATCAAGCTGAATTCGCTGAACCCGGGCGCACAGGACGCGTTCGCGTTCTTCTCGAACAACAATGGGGCGGCCCACCAGGGCGGCGCGTGCCAGGGCGACTCCGGTGGTCCCATCTTCGACAGCACCGATTCGAACATGGTGGTCGCGGTGCAGTCGTTCTCGTTGGGACCGCGTGCGACCTGCTCGGGCATCGCAGGCGGGTATCGCGTCGATGGGGAAGACGACCTCACGTTCCTGGCGGAGTTCGGAATCGCACCTGCGGGTTGACGCCTCCTCCACCGCGCGTCATTCGCGGCCGTTTGGCTTCCGCGCCGCACGGAAACGATCACATCGATGTCGTAGCGTGAGGAATGATCGCGATCTGTCATCGGGACGTGCATCAAGGGGCCCGGAAGAAGTAGAAAGGGAATATCGGGGAGACGGAAGGAGCGTGTGATGTTGGAGGAACGAAGGCCGTTCGGCGAAGAGGAAGACGAGGGGATGGACCGGGAGCCCATGGGAGGTGCCGGACCGACTGGAGGCGCCGGGCCGACGGGAGGTGCCTGGCCGATGCCTGAGCCGGCCGGCGCGGGTACAGGTGGGCTGTTCGGCGGGGAGATGCCGCGGCAGGAGATGCCGGGAGAGGCCCCCGCCGCCGACGAGATGGAGTCGCCCGCACGTGCGACGAGGCGAGCGCCGT
>DASUQY010000307.1:0-2150 GCA_036280315.1 Actinomycetota bacterium | reverse complement strand
AGGAACGGTCCGAAGAAGTGGACAACGCCCGCAGCGCCGTTGTCCGAGGCCCAGCGACGCGGGTCGCCGGTCAGGTGGATCGAGGTCGTCGTCGAGCCGTGGTACGAGCGGTAGGCCGCGAGCACCTTCGGGCGTCCGGTGTGCACGCGGGCCATCCGCACCGCATGCTCGATCGCCTCCGTACCGCCCGTGGTGAAGAGCACGCGCCCGAGTCCCTCCGGCGCGCTTTCCACGATCAGTCGCGCCGCTTCCCCGCGGATGTCCGATGCGTGGCCGGGTGCGAGCGTGCAGAGCTGGTCGGCTTGCCGCTTGATGGCAGCGACGATGCGCGGATGCTGGTGCCCGAGATTGGTGAAGACCAACTGCGAGCTGAAGTCGAGGTAGCGGCGACCGTCGGCATCGATGACGTAGCTCCCGGAGCCGCCAACGAAGGTCAGCACGTCACGCGGCCCTTGCACCGTCCATGGGTGGAAGACCAGCTCGTCGAGATCCATGGCGTACTCCGCCTCGACGGTCATCGAACCACCCTATCTCGCCGCTTCGTGGCCGACCACGCGTTCGAACGAGGAACCGCCCGCGTGGATGTCAAACGGCGTCACGCACACGTTCCGGGGCCGCCGACACGGCAGACCGCAGCGTGCGGGAATGTCCCCCGGCCTGGCTCAGCTCGTCGAGCTTCGAGCTCTGCGCGCTCAGCTGAGAGCCTGCTCGAACCGCGGGTCGTCGCGTACGGCGGTGAAGTCATCGTCTCTCCGCGCGTCGTCGCGGAAACGCGGGAGCTGCTCAACGGATCGTCGGAGGCGGGCGAACGTCTCGTCGCCGGTGTCGCCCGCGAGTGTTGCGAAACAGGCGTAGTTGTAATTGAGGCCCGCGTGGTCAGGCATGCGCTCGAGGGCACCGCGGACCGCTTCGAGCGCGTCGGCGTAGCGCTGCTCGCCATAGGCCGTCATCGACTCTCTGTGGAAGGGCCAGGCCTCACCCCAATCCACCCCTTGGTACGCCTCCCCAGGAGTGCCACCGACTGCCAGGATCGTTCCGTCCCCGATAGCCTTCCGCCGCGACTGCGGCCCCACGAAGACGAGGGTTCCGGGTGACGCGTTGACGATCTCACCGTCGACCTCGAAGGTCGCGTTCCCGTCGAGCACGATGTACAGCTCCTCCTGGCCCGCGCCGGCCTCGTCGTGCTCGTTGACCAGCGTGCCGTCCTCGTCCGGCGTGAAGGCGTTGATCCCGAACGCTTGGATCCCGAGATGCTCGCGCACCGGAATATCTCTGCCGCGCCGCTCGATCTCGTCGAGATGCGCGACCTTCCACTTCGGCTTGTCCTTCATCCGTTGCACCCCCGAGTGTGCGGGTCGTTGGGAACTCGTCGATCGTACGCCGTGAATCGCCTCGCCCGATCTTGGCCGAGTGGCGGCCCTGCCGGGCACCCTTCGGCCGGGACGTGCGCGCGCCGACAACACGCCGAGCCTCTTCGAGGAGAGGGATAGGTCGGTCAGGCCTCGACGAGAATCACGAGCGTCTCGGGCACGACTCCGTCGGACGCCATCGCCTCGGCTGCGGCCTCGGTCGTCATCGCGGCCATGACGGCGTCCAGGTCCGAGACGTCCATCAGCCCGCCGACACGCGTCGGGTTCTCGGGGTCGACGAAAAGGCGGATGTTCGTCACGCCAAGGGGACCGAGGAACTCCTCGCGCTTGGGCGAGGCGAGCCAATGGTCCTTGTCCTTCACGTCGTGGTGGACGAATACGGTGGGCATCCCACCTCCTGAGTGTCAGGGCCAAGAGAGCGCGGCCCGGGTCAGCAGATCCTATGCCGCCGAGCTCGACGTCGACGAGTGCTCCCGCGAGTGGGGTAACCGCCAGGCCAAGCAGGCGGTCCATCGCCTGCCCGAGCGTGCCGGCTCCCGACGCGATCCCCCGGACGACGGCGCTCCGCGTCGACATCCGAGACGCGCGTCGGGCGTCGGCGGTCTAGGTTTCCGTCAGGCGTCGCAGCGCCGTGCGCACCGCGCCGGGCGCCTCCACCCACGTGAAGTGCCCGGCGCCTTCGACCACCTCGACCCAGGCGCCCGGGATCCGCTCGGCGGCGTCCATCGAGGCGCCGAGCGGCATCGGGCTCCGGGAGCCGTGGACGAAGCCGACGTGGAC
>DASUQY010000306.1:0-12090 GCA_036280315.1 Actinomycetota bacterium | reverse complement strand
GATCACGCTGCCGACGACGATTGCCAGGAACGCTTGGGAAAGCCCGAGCGCCGGAACGAGCAGCGCGCCGGTCACCATCACCAGCAGACCGACCGACAGATCACCCCACAGCACCGCCAGGTCGAGGCCGTTCAGGATTCGGCGTTCGGTGGGTACCGAACCGATGCCCCAGACCGGCGCCTCGCGCTCGAGGACGCGTTCGATGCGCTCGCTCACGCTCGCCATCTGTCTGCGCTCAAGTCCGGACGACGAACGCGCGAAGGTCGCGCATCGCGCCGCGCATGAGGTGCAGCAGGAACGGCCGGTACACCCACAAGGCGATCTCGCCGAGCACGCGGATCGGCAGCGAGACGTCCTCGACCCACCGGAAGCGTGTCCCCCTTGACTCGGGGTCGAGCTTCCAAGTGCCGGTCCCGTGGATGAAGCTCATGTGCGTCATCTGCAGACGTCGCGGCGGGTCCCAGCCGGTGACCTCGAGCTCCTCCGCGAACATCGGGACGTTGAACACGCGGTTCCTCACCGCGATGCGGACGCCGAGCCCTTCGCGGTGTTCGGTCAGGACGCGTACTGAATCGGCGTCGCGGATCCACTCCGATTGTTCCTCCCAGCGGAGCAGCGTCCGCCACGCGTCCTCCGGTGGAACGGGGAGATGCGTGGACGTCTCGACGCGCACCTCGTTACAAACCGACCTCGCGTCGAACCCGCATCGAAGGCATCGTCTCACGGATCGAGAGCACCAGGGCCAACGCGACCAGCGTGGGCGCGGCGTTGATGACGAACGACGCCCCGAACCCGAAGGCATCGGCAGCCCACCCGGCGACGAGCGGACCGAGGACGAACCCCAGGTCGCCGACGAAGCGGAACGCCGCGACGGCCGTTCCTTTCAGCTCGTCCGGTGTGACGTCCGACAGCATCGGCGCCGGCGGGACCCCGGCGTATCCGCTGGCGACACCGAGCACAGCCATCCCGATCAGGAACGGCGTCGGCGCGGACGCCAGCCCCAGGACCGCGGTTATCGCGGCGAGCGCCGCGAGCGACGGAACGAGCACGGCGCGCCGCCCTCGACGGTCCGTCGCCTTGCCCGCCGGGAACAGCGAGGCGAGCTCCGTCGCGGTGACGATGGCCAGGGCGAGGCCGACACCACCGATCGTCAGGCCGACCTCCTCGACCCCGAACAATGGGATCAGCGTGGAGAACAGCGCGCCGATCATCCACGCGTAAGCGCCGTTCGAGACGAGTACGGCGACGAAGGGGCGCGTCCACGGGAGCCGGCGGAGCGCGCCCTTGCGCGTCTCCTTGGCATGCCTGGCGGGGTTGTGGATGGTGCGCCAGAACAGGATCGCTGACGCGAAGCACGCGATCCCGTACACATGGAGCGGGCTCGCCAGGCCGAACAGTCGCGCGACGACGCCGCCGAGCGGACCCCCTGCGATGAATCCGACGTTGAACGAGCCGTAGTAGACGCTCATCACGCGTCCGGAACGCTCCGACGGGATCGTTCGCAGGAGGAAGGAGAGCAACGCGGCGAAGAACAGCGACGAGCCGATCCCGCCAACTGACCTGAACGCGACGAGCAGAGGGAACGTGGGCGCCAGACCCGCCGCGATCGAGCTGGCGCCGACGATGATGGCCCCCGCCGCGGTCGTTCCCCGCTCGCCGTACCGGTCGATGAACCGCCCGACGAACGGATCGGCGACGAGTCGCGTCAGGTTGAACCCCGCGATCAGCAGTCCAACGGCGTCGTAGCCGACGTCGAAGGTTCTGGCGTAGGCGGGGAGGACCGGCAAGAGGATCCCGAACCCGAGCATGATCACGAACGTGCCGACGAGCGTGGCTCTGACTTCGCGAATCTTGAGGACGTCGCGGAACCCGGGATCGCCGTCGGGCATCGAGTCAGTGTAGAGATGGCGTACCGATCGCCGACCGCGAGTCGGCGCGGTTACTGCTAGGGCCTCGTCGGGCGTTCGTTGGTTCGTCTGAGTGTCAGTGGTGAGATGTAGCGTCGCACGCATGTTCGGATGTGTTGCGACGTGAGCGAGCTGCGATCCGCAGTCGAGATGCTGCGGTCGGAGTCGCTCGCCGAGTTGCCCGACGCCCGCATCGAAGAGGATTTCGCGGAGCTGCACCGAACGGTCGAGCAGCTCGAGGTCGAACGGTTACGGAGGCTAGCCGAGATCGATCGCCGCCGGCTGTTCGAACGCGACGGTCACCTGTCCGCGGCATCGTGGTTGGTGTCCGCCTTCAACGTGGCCTGGGGGACTGCCCGCGAGCACGTCCGGTTGGCGAAGGCGCTCGAGGAGATGCCGGCGGCGCGTGTGGCGATCGAGGTAGGCGAGGTCTCGCTCTCATCGGCGCGGGTGTTGGCAAGCGCGCGCGATGCGAACCCCGAGGCCTTCGCCAGCGCTGAGCCCACGCTCGTGGACGCGGCGCGGATGCACACGTTGAACGACCTGCAGCGCGTCGCAGCCTTCTGGCGTGACGCCGCCACTCGCGAGCACGCACTGGCGGGAGAGTCCGACACGGACCGCCAGCGGCTTCACGCGTCGAAGACCTTCATGGGGCGCGTCCGCGCCGACGCGGACCTGAACCCCGAGACCGGTGAGCTTCTGCTGACCGCGCTGAACGCCGTGCTGTCGGCTGAGGCTCGCTCTCGCGATGGCGACGACCGCTCCCCGGCGGAGCGCCGGGCCGACGCGCTGGGCGAGATCTGTCGCCAGTGGCTCGACCTCGCGGACCGGCCGGTCGTCGCGGGGGAGCGACCGCACGTCTCGCTCACCGTAAGCGTGGAGACGCTGAAAGGCATGGAGGAATCCACGTGCGAGCTCGAGCACACCGGTCCGATGGCGAAGGAGACGGCCGAGATGCTGCTCTGCGACTGTTCGGTGGCCCGGGTGGTGCTTTCCGGACGCTCCGAGCCGCTCGACGTCGGCAGGCGGACACCGGCCGTGCCCGCTTCGATGCGTCGTGCGGTGATCGTTCGCGATCGTCACTGCCGCTTTCCCGGCTGCGATCGACCCCAGAGTTGGTGCGACGCCCACCATGTTGTCCACTGGACCAACGGTGGGTCGACGGCCCTGCACAACCTCGTGTTGCTCTGTCGCCGGCACCACCGGCTCATTCATCATCGGAAGTTCGGCGTTGAGATCGCTGACGGACAGCCGCGGTTCTACCGCTCGGATGGCACGGTGCTCACTGCGAGCAATCGCGCGCCGCCGGGCTGAGGACGTTCGCATTCACCAATGATGATGCGTCCGCGCGTCTGCGCGTCACCTTTGAAAGCCGTACGGCGCCATCGCTTGCGTGGGAGGCGTTCGGACGGTTCGATGACGCGATGACTGAACCTTCGCGTGGCGCCGTCGCAGCCTCGAACCTGGTCACGGCCACGGCCGACGCGGCCACGCAAGGGAGTGGAGAGCGGATTCCGGTCGTTCGCGGCAACGACGTCGGTGGCACCCGCGAGACCGGCGTCCCCACGGCGGTGGCGTGGGACGACGGAGGCATCATCACGTTCGTCGGACCGCCGGACGCGCTCTCCGGGGTCGAGCCCGAATGGTTCGAGGATTGCACGATCGCCCCCGGGTTCGTCGACTGCCACACGCACCTGCCGTTCATCGGCTGGCGCGCAGACGAGTTCGAGGCGCGTCTCTCCGGAGTCACGTACCGCGACCTGCACGGGGAGGGCGGGATCCGCCGGAGCGCGCGAATGCTCACCCAGGCGTCCGATGACGAGGTGCTCGCGTTCTGCGAGCCGATCGTGCGCGAGATGGCCGACCACGGCACGACAGCGCTCGAGCTGAAGACGGGCTATGGCCTATCGGTCGAGGCCGAGCTGCGGCAGGCACGGTTGGCACGCCGCCTCGCGGAGATCGCGCCGCAGACCTGCGTCGTCACGCTGCTCGCGGCCCACGCCGTACCCGACGAAATGGATCGAACCGAATGGGTTCGCATTGCCTGCGAGGAGCTCATCCCGGCCGCCGCGGGCGGGGGACTCGCCGACGCAGTGGACGTCTACGTCGAAGACATCGCGTTCTCGCTCGAGGATCTACGAGCGGTCTCGGAAGCCGCGAGGGTGCATCGGTTGCCGCTGCGCGTCCACGCCGACCAGCTCGGACCGTCCGGTGCGGCGGAAGCTGCCGTTGAGCTTGGAGCCCGAAGCGCAGACCATCTGAACCAGGTCTCTCCGACTGGCATCCAGTCACTCGGGGCTGCCGAAGCGACGGCGGCCGTGCTCCTACCCACGTCGACGTTGATGCTCGGCTCGCGCCCGCCCGACGTTCGCGCGCTCGACTACACGGGCGCCGCCATCGCGATCGCCACCGACTGCAACCCGGGAACCTCGCCCGTCGTCTCGATGCCCGAGGCGATCGCGACCGCGTGTTCGCTCTACCGGATGACGCCGCTCAAGGCCCTCGCCGCCGCGACGATGAATCCCTCGTGGGTTCTCGGATTGAGTGGAACGCGGGGTGCGCTGGCGCCCGGACTGCGGGCCGACCTGGTGATCCTCGAAGGGGAGGCGTTCCGTCACGTCCCGTATCGCCCGGGCCACAATCCCGTGCGCCACACGTACGTCGGCGGAACCAGGGTCGGAGGAGCGGGATGAGGCTTCGGTCGCCGGCGGCGATTGCCGGCTCGTTCCTTTTCGTCGTCGTCTTCGCCGCCGCGGCCGGCGCTCAGGCCACGAATCAAAGCGTCACGCTCGAAGCATCGGCCACGAAGATCCTGTTCGGCCGCGACGTTCGACTCTCCGGCTCGACCTCCCCCGCCACCGGAGGCGAGACGATCGAGATCCGAGACTCATCCGACGCCGTTGTCGACACGGTGAGGACGGGGGCGGCGGGCAACTTTTCGCTCACGGTTCGCCCCAACGGCACCCAAACGTATCGCGCGGTGTGGGGGTCCGCGATGAGTGCCGGCGTCACCGTCCGGGTCGGCGCGATCGTCACCGTTCGGATGACCGAGGCACGCCTGTTCGACGAGGTGGTCGTCCGCGGGACCGTCAAGCCCGCTCGACCTGGTGGTCGTGTCCACGTTGCGCTCATCGCGAACGGTCGCGTGTCGGAGGACCGGCGCGTTGAGATCGGGTCAGCCGGCGGGTTCGAGACGCGGCTTCGCGTCATGACGCCGGGAACCGTCCGCGCGCGTGCGTCGTTCGTCGCGGACGATCTGGTTCGCGCAACGGCAATCTCCGCGGCCGACACCACGCCGTTGCCGTCGCTCAGCTCGGGCTCGCGCGGCGTGTTCGTCCGGCTCCTCGAGGAGCGACTGGTCGAGCTGAACTACCGCCTCGCCGACGCCGGGGACGGTCACTACGACTTCCGAACGGCCGACGCGGTCGTCGCGTTCCACAAGGTGCAGAGGATGAGCCGAGTGTTCTCGGTGAGCTCGGCGACGTGGCGCGCACTGGCCCACCCGATCCGTCCGCGACCCGAACGCGACTGGTCCGGCTTCCACATCGAGGTCGACCAGACGCGTCAGGTCCTCTACACGGTTCTCGACGGCGAGGTCACGAACATCCTGCACGTCTCGACGGGCGCGAACGGTGCGACGCGCGATGGCTCGTTCCGCGTGTTTCGCAAGCTCGCCGGCCACAGCGAGAATCGTCTGTACTATCCGAGCTACTTCGACGGACTGCGTGCGCTACACGGATGGACCGAGGTGCCGACGTACGCCGCGAGTCACGGCTGCGTTCGGATCCCCTATTGGAACGCGATCTGGACGTATCGACAGGCGGAGTTCGGCACCCCCGTCGTCGTCTACCACTAGGCCGGCTCAGCAGGTGAGGTGAAGGGCCGCCGCGGTCTTCGCCGGGTCGCAGGCGGCGAACCGTCGTACAGCCTCATCGGTCGGGTACGTCTCGACATCGATCCCACGCCGGCGGAGCTCGGCGAGCGCTGCTGAGTCCGGACGCATCCGCGACGCGGCCCCACACCCGACGACGAGCCGCTCCGGAAGCTCGTCGAGGACGTCATCCAAATCGTCGAGCACGAGTGCGTGCCCGTCTCGCCGCCACCAGTTCGCGACGACGCGACCGGGGAGGACGATCACGTCACGGGCGTGTGACTCTCCGTCCACGACGACGCGCCCGAACCGGTAGTCGCTGATCCGACCCACACCCCAATGGTGCCCAGAACTGCGCAGCGATGAACCCCGCTCCGAGGAACGGGTTCGCTAATCCAGCGGCCCGACGGCACCCTCGGCCGCGTCGAGCAAGGCTCCCGAACGAATCAGCTCCGTAACGGCGGCGATGTCGTCGCCGAGCTCGCGGTCCGCCTCGAGGAACGCGACCCGAGCGCGGATCGCATCTCGCGCCGCACGCGTTCCAGCCGCAGGCTCGAGCGGAGCGCGAAGATCCAGCGCCTGCGCCGCGGCGAGCGCCTCGAGCGCGATCACGATCTCGGCGTTCGTCACCACTTCGCGAGCATGTCTCGCCGACGTCATACCCATGCTCACGTGATCTTCCTGACCGGCCGAGGACGGGATCGAATCGACGGACGCGGGATGGGCCAGCGTCTTGCACTCGGAGACGAGCGATGCGGCTGTGTACTGCACGAGCATGAACCCGGAGTTCAGGCCGGTGTCCTCAACCAGGAACGCAGGGAGACCGTTGTTGCGTGCCGGGTCGAGCAGCCGGTACAGGCGCCGTTCGGCGACGCTCGCGAGTGGGACGATGGCCGTGGCGAGCGTGTCGAGCGCCACGGCGACCGGCTGGCCATGGAAGTTCCCGCCCGAGAGAACCTCGCCGGCGTCGGGCAGGACGATCGGATTGTCCGAGACCGCGTTCGCCTCGACGTCAAGGATCGAGGTCGTGAACCGGAGCGCCTCGCGCGTAGCCCCGTTTACCTGCGGTGCGCACCGGATCGAATACGCGTCTTGAACGAGGTGCGGACTGTCGCGGTGCGAGGCGACGATCGCGCTGCCGTCGAGCAGTCGTCGCAGGTTCGACGTGGACGCCACGACGCCTGGATGTGGCCGCAACGTGGCGAGTCGTTCGTCGAAGACGCGATCCGAGCCGAGCGCGGCTTCGATCGTCATCGCCGCGACGACGTCGCTCGTCTTCACGAGCCGCCCGACGCGATCGGCGGCGAGAATCCCGACGGCGAGCATGCCCTGCGTGCCGTTCACCAGCGCGAGCCCCTCCTTGGCACGGAGCTCGAGCGGCTCGAGGTCCGCGACGGCAAGGGCATCACGTGCCGACAGGCGTGTGCCCTCCCGAACGATCTCGCCGCGGCCCAGCAACGTGAGTGAAAGGTTCGCCAGCGGCGCGAGATCGCCCGACGCACCGAGCGAACCCTGTTCCGGAACGACGGGAGTCAGATCCCGGTTGAGCATCTCGACCATCCGCTCGACGAGCTCGACGCGGACGCCCGAGTGCCCGAGCGCGAGAACGTGTGCCCGGAGCAGCAACATCGCGCGCGCCTCCTCGTGGGAGAGCGGCCGGCCCACCGAGGTCGCGTGCGAGCGAACGATGTGCTGCTGGAGCGCATCCGCCCGTTGGGGTTCGATCCGAACGTTCGCCAGGCTGCCGAAGCCGGTCGTGACGCCGTAGACGGTCTCGTTCGACTCGATCACAGACTCGATCACGGACCGGGCAGCTCGGATCCGGTCGACGGCGGCAGCCGAAAGCTCCACGGTCTCGCCGTGCGCGACCGCGACGACGTCGTGCAATGAAAGCTGCTCGCCGACTCGGACAGGCACGGCGGCAAGGCTACGGTCGCGGCGCGTGGCCGGGCAACCGCCGTACGCTGGCAAAGACGATGCGCGGACCCTTCGACGATCTCGATCCCGAGGACCCCCGCGGCGAGATCGTCCCCTCGACCACGCCCTCCGCACCGGCGACGACCTCGCGCGAGGAGTCACGGACATCGCAACGACGCCGATCCGCGCACGAGCCGGGCGCGGTGACGGCGTTCGCTCGCGGAGCGATTCGGCGTTGTCCGCGGTGCGGCGGTGGGCGTCTGTTCGAGACGTGGTTCCGGATCAGACGCCGATGCCCTCGCTGCGGCCTCCGCCTTGAACGAGAAGAGGGCGGGTTCCTCGGCGCGATGACGATCAACTACGGGGTCACGGCGGCCGTCTGGCTGACCGTCTTGATCGTGTGGTTGATCGTCGACCTGCCAGACGTCCACGTCCTGTGGCTCACCCTTGCGTCGATCGGCGTGGCCATCGTCGTTCCTCTGCTGTTCTGGCCGTTCTCGAAGACGCTGTGGGCGGCCGTCGACTACCTCGTCTACCGAACCGACCCCGAGTACGCGTCACGGGAAGCGGCCGACCGCGCGAGCGGCAACGGCGGTCGCGCCTAGTCGCTACTCGCGCCAGGGAAGCCGGACGCCGCGCTCGGCCGCGACAGCCAGCGCCTCGTCGTAACCGGCATCTGCATGACGAACGACGCCCGTTCCGGGGTCCGTCGTGAGCACGCGCTCGAGGCGCTCGGCGGCCTCGTCCGTTCCGTCGGCGACGACCACCATGCCGGCGTGGATCGAGTAGCCGATCC
The DNA here is from genome assembly GCA_036280315.1 of Actinomycetota bacterium. Taxonomy (GTDB): domain Bacteria; phylum Actinomycetota; class UBA4738; order UBA4738; family HRBIN12; genus CALGFI01. Next base: position 3,599 of record DASUQY010000306.1, on the reverse strand, counting down.
CGACGCCGCCGCCGTGGTGCACGCTCACCCAGTGCGCGCCGGCGGCGGTGTTCACCAACGCGTTCAGGATCGGCCAGTCGGCGATGGCGTCCGAGCCGTCCTTCATCGCCTCGGTCTCGCGGTACGGGCTCGCCACGCTTCCCGAGTCGAGGTGGTCACGTCCGATCACGATCGGTGCGGACAGCTCCCCGGACCGAACCATCTCGTTGAACCGGAGACCGGCCTTCGCGCGCTCCCCGTAACCGAGCCAGCAGATCCGCGCCGGCAACCCCTGGAACGTGACGCGCTCCTCGGCCATGTCCAACCACCGTCGTAACCGCTCGTTCTCGGGAAACAGCTTGGCGACCGCGACGTCCGTCTTGTGGATGTCCTCGGGGTCGCCGGAGAGCGCGACCCACCGGAATGGGCCCTTTCCCTCGAAGAACATCGGGCGCACGAACGCGGGAACGAACCCCTGGTACGCGTAGGCGCGTTCGTGCGAGAGCCCGCCCGCGGCGGCGCCCGCTCGGAGGTTGTTCCCGTAGTCGAACACGACCGCGCCGCCGTCCTGGAAGGCGACCATCGCCTCGACGTGACGAGCCATCGACTCGTACGCGCGACGTTCGTACACCTGCGGATCGGACGAGCGGAGCGAAGCGGCATCCTCCGACGACAGACCGGCGGGCACGTACCCGCCGAGCGGATCGTGCGCGCTCGTCTGATCGGTCACGATGTTCGGCGCGAACCCGCGCCGCACGAGCTCCGGCAACACCTCCGCGCAGTTGCCGACGACTCCGATCGAGACCGCCTCGCCGGCTTCCCGTGCTTCGGAAGCCCATCGAACGGCTTCGTCGAGATCGGGCGTCTCGCGGTCGAGGTACCTGGTCTTGATCCGACGTTCGATCCTCGCCGGATCGACCTCGACGCACAGCGCGACGCCCTCGTTCATCGTCACCGCGAGCGGCTGTGCGCCGCCCATGCCGCCGAGCCCGCCGGTCAGCGTGATCGTCCCGCGAAGCGAGCCGTCGAAGCGCCGCGACGCGGCTTCGGCGAACGTCTCGTACGTTCCTTGCAGGATGCCTTGCGTGCCGATGTAGATCCACGAGCCCGCGGTCATCTGGCCGTACATCGTGAGCCCTGCGGCCTCCAACTCCCGGAACGTGTCCCAATCGGCCCACTTCGGCACGACCATCGCGTTCGAGATCAACACGCGTGGCGCAATCGGATGCGTTCGAAACACGGCGACCGGCTTTCCCGATTGCACGAGCAGCGTCTCGTCGCTCTCCAGATCTCGGAGCGTCCGGACGATGGCGTCGAACGCTCCCCAAGACCTTGCCGCCCGTCCGGTTCCGCCGTAGACGACCAGGTCTTCGGGCCGCTCGGCGACGTCCGGGTCGAGGTTGTTCATCAACATCCGGAGCACTGCCTCTTGCGGCCACGCTTTGCACGTCAGCTCGTTGCCGCGTGGAGCCCGGATCTCGCGGGACGACATCTCGCTCGGGATGATAGGTCGCCGTTCCAGGCGCGGCCGACGGCCAACCGCAACGGCGGTACCAACCGCGGTTCCCGGGGGGGTGGTGGGTGTCGAGTCGTTGCTTGCCGGGGCACCCTGCCATACCGTCCCGCCCGTGGCCGACGCACCGATCCGCGTGATGGTCGCCGACGATGAGGCGGTCATTCGAGACACGCTCGCCGAGTTGGTGGCCTCCGATCCGGCGCTCGAGCTGGTCGGCTCCGCTCGGAACGCCGATGAGGCCATCGCCGTCGCAGAGGCGACGCACCCGGACGTCGCGCTCGTCGACGTTCGGATGCCGGGCGGCGGTGGGATGCGTGTGGCGGAGGTCGTCCACTCGAGCCTGCCGAAGACCCGGGTGCTCGCGCTCACCGTGGCCGCCGATCGCACGACCGTCGTTCACATGCTCGAGAGCGGAGCCGTCGGCTACCTGGTGAAGGGGACGGCGCCGACGGAGATCGTGGCGTCGATCGTGCGCGCCGCGCGCGGCCAACCGAGCATCTCGCCAGACGTGATGACCGGCCTGGTGAAGGGCCTCGCCGAACAGCTCCAGCGCGAGGAGACCGAGACGATCGAGCTGCAGGCGCGAACCGCCCTGATCACCGCGGCGATGGAGGGCGACGGGCGTTCGATCGTGTACCAGCCGATCGTCGAGCTCGAGGATCACAGCGTCGTCGGGATGGAGGCGCTCTCCCGATTCAACGACACCGAGTCCGATTGGACCGTCGATCGATGGTTCGCGGTGGCAGCGGAGATCGGGCTCGGCGCCGAGCTGGAGCTCGCGTGCGCACGAACGGCGATGTCCGACCTCGACATGATCCCGCTCGACCGGTTCATCTCCGTGAACCTCTCCCATCGCGCGGCGGAGTCGGAAGGGTTGCTCGAGCTCCTCGACGCGGTTGATGCGGACCGAGTGGTCATCGAGCTCACCGAGCACGAAGCCGTCGAGGACTATGACCGGCTGATGGCCGCCGTTGCCCGGGTCCGCGATCGTGGGACCCGCGTGGCCATCGATGATGCCGGGGCGGGGTTCGCCAGCCTCCGGCACATCCTTCGGATCGAACCCGACATCATCAAACTCGACATCAGCCTGACGAGAGACGTTGACGCGCATCGCCCCCAGCGTGCCCTCGCGGCGGCGCTCGTTTCGTTCGCCGACGAGCTCGGCATGTCCGTGATCGCCGAGGGGGTGGAACGGCAGGAGGAACAGGACACGCTGATCGAGCTCGGCGTGCGCCTCGGGCAGGGCTACTTCATGGGACGGCCCGCGCCGCTGCCGGAACCGAACTAGGAGGTCCGACGGTCGACGGCCCACGACGAGCCGGGCGTCAACTTCGTGTACACCTTCATCTCCGTGGCGATCGCGACGGCCTCGGCGAAGTGTTCGAACGACCGGTGCGCCGTGGTCGCCACGCCGATCGAGATCGACAGGAACGGGAACTGCTGCACCTCACCGCGGCGGTTCGTCACCGCGATCCAACCGCGCTCGCGATCATCGTCGTCGTACAGCTCGGGAACCGCGGCGTCGAACCGCTGCACGAGAAGCTCGGCGATCTCCTCGGACTCATCGGCGTCGCACAGGACGACGAAATCGTCGCCGCCGATGTGTCCGACGAACGTGTCGAGACGGCCGCGCTCGCTCGCCGTGGCCTGGATCAGTCGGGCCGTGAACTGGATCGCCTGATCACCGCGCAGGAACCCGTAGTGGTCGTTGAACGCCTTGAAGTGGTCGAGATCGGCGTACAGGATCGCGAACTCGGCACCCTTCTGGACGCGCTGCTCGATCTCCTCCTCGATCCGGACGTTGCCGGGAAGGCCCGTGAGCGGCGACTGTTGGCGCATCTCCTTCGCTCGCCGGAGGACGCCACGGATCCGGGCGAGGAGCTCCGGCGTGTCGAAGGGCTTGACGATGTAGTCGTCCGCACCAGCAGCAAACCCCTGGAGCTTGTCCTCGGAGAGACCTCGAGTGGTGAGCATGATCACGCTGACCGAAGCCGTTCGGCTGTCCCGCCGGAGCTGCCTCGTGAGCTCCAAGCCGTCCATGTTCGGCATCATCACGTCGGCAAGGACCAGCTCCGGGCAGCTCTCCCGGGCCATCTCGAGCGCG
>DASUQY010000305.1:0-2027 GCA_036280315.1 Actinomycetota bacterium | reverse complement strand
AGCGCGCCCCACGACTGAACGAGATCGACGTAACGGTTTCCGTCGGCGTCGACGAGGTACGCGCCTTCACCGCGAACGGCGAACCGCGGAACGCCGCCGACCGCGCCGAACGCGCGAACCGGCGAGTCGACACCTCCCGGGATGACGCGCCGCGCCCGGTCGAACAGCTCCTCCGAGCTCACTGAAGGCAGAACTCGTTCCCCTCTGGATCCTGCATCACGATCCAGAACTCTCCGCGTTCGCTCGCTTCCCGTTGCCTGCTGGCGCCGAGCGCTTCGAGTCGATCGGCCTCTACCTTGACGCGCACGATCCGCGAGTCGCCGTCGAGCTCCTGCCCGACGTTGATGTCGAAGTGCACGCGGTTCTTCGCCGTCTTGCCCTCGGGGACGCGCTGGAACAGGATCCTGGGTCGCGTCCCCTCGGTGTCGACGAGCGCGCCCCACCAGTCCCACTGCTCCTCGGGGATCCCCTGCTCGCGTGCGAAGGCCTCCCAGGACGCGTAGCCAGGAGGTGGCGGCTGTTGCTCATAGCCGTCGAGTGCTTGCTCCCAGAATGCGACGAGACGCGGAACGTCGTTCGCGTCGAACACGATCTGGAGCGATGGTCCCATGGACCGAGGCTACCGAAAGCTCTGGAGGTGGCTCAGTCCCGCAGCCAGTCCGCCGCGTCCTTCGCGTGGTACGTGAGGACGAGGTCCGCGCCGGCGCGGCGGATCGACGTGAGGATCTCGAGGACGGTCTTGCGTTCGTCGAGCCAGCCGTTCGCCGACGCCGCCTTCACCATCGCGTACTCGCCGCTCACGTTGTACGCCGCCATCGGGAACCGCGTCTCGTCCTTCGCGCGGCGGATCACGTCGAGATAGGGCAGCGCCGGCTTGACCATCACCACATCGGCGCCCTGGTCGATATCGCCCGCGATCTCCCGGATCGCCTCGTCGGCGTTCGGAGGGTCCATCTGGTAGCCCGCGCGATCGCCGAATCGCGGCGCGCACTCGGCCGCTTCGCGGAAGGGCCCATAGAAAGAGGAGGCGAACTTCGCCGCGTAGGCGATGATCCCGACGTGGTCGAGTCCATTCAAGTCGAGCGCATCGCGTATCTCGCCGACCTGGCCGTCCATCATTCCGCTCGGCCCGACCATGTGCGCTCCTGCCTCGGCTTGGGCGAGCGCGATACGCCGGTAGCGTTCGAGCGTGGCGTCGTTGTCGACGTTCCCGTCCCCGTCGAGCACACCGCAATGTCCGTGATCGGTGTACTCGTCGAGGCACAGATCCGCGATGACCACGTGCTCGTCGCCGAGCTCGGTGCGGAGCGTTCGAAGCGCTTTCTGCGCGATCCCCTCGGGATTCCACGCCTCGGACCCTTCGGGATCCTTGCCCTCGGGGACGCCGAACAGCATGAACGCGAGCACGCCGCGCGAGGCGATCTCTACCGCTTCCTTCCGGAGCGACTCGAGCGTGTGCTGGAACTGACCTGGCATCGAAGCGATCGGCACCTGATCCGCGACGCCTTCCTTCACGAACAGCGGCGCGATGAGGTGTCGCGGCGAGAGGTCGGTCTCGCGGACGAGAGCGCGTAGGGCGGGAGAACGACGCATCCGGCGCGGTCGTTGACGAGGGAACCCGCTCACGATGCCGAGTCTACCCGCGGGTTCGCGACGCAAGAGCCCGTTCGACTGCCGCCACGAGGCCTTCGACGGTGTGGGGCTTTGCGACGGTGTGAACCGTCAGGCCATGCTCGCGCGCGGCCTTAGCGGTTACCGGACCGATGCATACGACCTTCGGAGCACCCTTCACGGCTCCCAACGCCCGCACAAATCCGCGAACCGTCGACGCGCTCGTGAACGTGACGGCGTCGATATCGCCTCGTCGCAGCGCGTCGCGCGCGTCCTTCGGCAGCGAACGAGGGAACCGCGTTCGGTATGCGTTCACCCGTATGGGATGCCAGCCCTTCGACGCGAGCGCATCCTCGAGACCTTCAGGCGCGACGTCGGCCCGCGCGCACAACACACGCCCGTCACCTCGCGGGAAC
>DASUQY010000304.1:0-2421 GCA_036280315.1 Actinomycetota bacterium | reverse complement strand
TCCGCCATGACCCCGGATTCCTTCAGCGTGAGCGCGCCCATCTCGGTCGCGGCGCGCGCCGGGCCGCGGCCGAGGATCACCATCAGCTCACGCCCTTCGTGCCACTCGGCAAGATCGGCAGCGGTGCGTTCGGGATCCTCGAGCAAACGTTCGGCCGAGAGCGCGGCGCCCTCCGCGGCGGTCCGCGTCCGGTCGACGGCCGTGTCGACGCTGTCTCCGGCGAGGAGACGCGCGATCCCCGAAAGGGTCGCCATCGCCGCGGCGAACGTCATTGTCGACGGGCCGACCTCCCTGCCCGCCCACGTGTCGAGCTTGACGTCCGACCGACGGGCGAGGTCGTTGTCGAGACCGTTCGTGATCGAGATCACGAACGGTCTCAGGCGTTGCTTGGCTATCGCGCTGACGAGCTTGACGATCTCGGCGCTCTCGCCCGATTGACTGACGATCACGACGAGCGTCTTGGCGTTCAGGATCGGCCGGCGGAAGTGCAAGAGCTCGGCGGTGTCGACGAGGAGCGACGAAACCCCTCGGCCAGCCAGGTCATTCACCGCCGGGTAGCACGCGTCGTACGAGCTCCCCATGCCGGTGAACACGATGGTCGGCGAAACGGACGCCGCCTCGCGAACGCGGTCGAGATGGTCGCGCTGGTCGAGGAGCGCGGCCGCGGCGCGCCGCATCGCGTCCGGCTGGCCGGCGATCTCGCCGAGGAACGGGTCGGAGAATCCGTCGAGTGAACGCATGGCTACCGAGTCTACGAGTCCAGTCGGCGACGGAATCTGCGTATCGCTCGTGTCATCGGCCACTGCGTCGTCCGGCCGCCAGCGCATCGTGGGTCAGCGCACGTCGGACGCGTTCCTTCGTCCGGCTCGGCGCGTCGAGGCGATCGAGTCCCAGCAGCGCGGCTCCGACGACGGGCGGCACCGTCAGCACCGAGACGTTCGCCGCGGGAGCGATCGACCGGACGCCTTCGGCGATCCGCTCGAAGAACGGTCGATAGCCGTTCCGGAAGATGCCGCCTCCCAGGACGACATCGACGTCGAGCTTTGACATTCGAAGCTTCTTGATCGCGGCGCCGGCCATCGTGGCCACCTCGTCCGCCTGACGCTCGACGAGCGATCGCGCCACGGGATCACCCTCCGCTGCGACCCGGAACACCACCGGGGCGAGCGTCGCCACCCGCTGCACGCCGATCTGGCCCGAGTACAGCGCCTCCATGACCTGACGAGGTCCGCCCAGCCCGAAGTGCGCCGGAACCGCGGTCGCCAGGGCGGTCCGCTTCCCGCGACCGTCGTGCGCGCGCATCGTGTGCCAGACGGCCTTCTCGCCGAGGTCCGAACCGCCGCCCCAATCGCCGGCGATCCACCCAAGCGCCGGCAGTCGGAAGGTTCGCCCGCCGGGTGCGACCGCCGCGCAGTTCGTGCCGAACCCACAGACGACGCCCACCCCCCACGTTCGATCGGTGCCGGCGCGAAGGACCGCGAACGTGTCGTTGCGAAGCAGCGTGTCGTCGGTCCAGCCTCGCGTTCGGAGCCACCTCAGGATTCGCCGCTCGTCAGCGGAGAGGTCGGCTCCGGCAACACAGAACACGCCCACGCGCGCTATGGGACCGCTCGACGGATCGAGCCCCACCGCGTGGAACACCGCGTTGACGGCGGCTTCCAGCCGCTCCAGGTAGTCGGGATCACGGCCGTCGCTGCCGACGGGGGGGACGCGAGCCGAACCGAGCAGCCCGCCGTCGGCCCCGAGGACGACCGCGTCCATCTTCGAGCCGCCGCCGTCGATCGCCAGAACGGCCGCCGGCTTCACGGCAGAGCCTCCAGCTCGTCGACGGTGACGAGCGTCGCGCCCGCGCGGGTGAGGCCGTCGACGATCGCCGCGATCGCGCCCGACGTGGCGTCTGGCCACGTATGAAGGAGGACGACCGCGCCGTCTCCGTGTTCGAGCGCGCGAGCGGTCGTGTCGTGAGCAACATCGCCGGCCCTTCGCGACGGCTCCCAGTCCGCCGGCTCGACGTTCCAATGCACGTTCCGATAGCCGATCCCGTCGAGGAGCGAGAGCACGCGCACATCGTCGTAACCGTCGCCGAACGGGCAGCGGAACCACGGCTTCGTGTCGGCCCCGGTGATCGTCGCGATCGTGCGCTCGGCATGTGCGACGTCTGCCCGAACGCCGTCGTCGCTGAGCAACGTCATCCGCGCGTGGTACGCGGAGTGGTTGCCGATCAGGTGGCCTTCGGCCGCGATCCGTTGAGCGACGACCGGCTCGGCTTCAGCCCATCGGGACTGGACGAAGAAGGTGCATCGGACGCCTGCCTCCGCGAGCTCGTCGAGGATGCGCGCGGCGTTCAGTTGCGACCACGCCGATCGGTCCGGGTGCTCCGCGTCGAAGGTGAGGGCGACGCGTGTCACGCGGGGTCGTCCC
>DASUQY010000303.1:0-3169 GCA_036280315.1 Actinomycetota bacterium | reverse complement strand
GGAGAGTTTCGTAGGGCTCGCCAATTACCGGTTCGTGTTCACCGACCACGACATGCTGACGGCCATTCGCAACACGGCGGCGTGGATCGTGATCGTCCCGCTCTTCGGCGTGGCCATCGGGCTCGCGTTCGCAACGCTGGCCGACCGGCTCCGTCGGGGCGAGGCGATCGCCAAGTCGGCGATCTTCCTGCCCATGGCGATCTCGTTCGCCGGAGCGTCGATCACCTGGCGGCTGATCTACGACTTTCGGCCGGAGGGATTCGGAAGCAACATCGGCCTGTTGAACGGGATCTGGATAGGGCTCGGTCAGGACCCCGTCGCGTGGCTCACGTTGCAGCCGTGGAACAACCTGTTCCTCATGGTGATCCTGGTATGGATACAGACCGGGTTCGCGATGGTCGTGCTGTCCGCGGCGATCAAGGCGATCCCGGACGAGATCATCGAGGCGGCACGGATCGACGGCGCCTCCGAGATGCAGGTCTTCCGCCGGATCATCGTGCCGTCGATCCTGCCGACCATCGTCGTCGTGACGACCTACATGGTCATCAACGCATTAAAGGTGTTCGACATCGTGTTCATCATGGGGAACGCGGAGTCCGACGGCACGGTGGTCATCGCCGAACGGATGATCGATTGGTTCTTCAGCAGCCGGCACTTCGGCCGCGGAGCGGCGATCGCCGTGGTTCTCTTCATCGCGATCATTCCCGTCATGATCTGGAACGTCCGGCGCTTCCGCGAGCAGGAGATGATCAGATGAGCTCGCCGACCGTCCCACCTGCCGTCGCCACCGAGCCGCAGCGCGGCGAGGTGGCACTCCGCGACGTGCCCGGCGAAGCCGGAAACGTCGGCGAGCCAAAGAAGGGCGGCTGGGGCGTTCGGATCGTCGTCACGGTGATCTGCGTGGTCTGGTTGGTCCCCACGGTGGGCGTGCTGATCACATCGTTCCGTCCCGAAGACCAGGTGCTCAGCACCGGGTGGTGGACGGTGTTCGCGCACCCGTTCCGGCTGGCCGAATGGACCATCGAGAACTACCGGACCGCGCTCGACGCCGCCGGATTCGGCAACGCGTTCCTGAACAGCCTCGCCGTGACCATCCCGGCGACCGTCATCCCCATCACGATCGCCGCCTTCGCTGCCTATGCCTTCTCTTGGATGGAGTTCAGAGGACGGTACGTCATGTTCATCGTGGTCGTTAGCCTGCTGGTCGTTCCGCTCCAGATGGCGCTGATCCCCATCCTCAAGCTGTACAACGAGGGCGCGGTGTTGTTCGGTCGGCAGATCTTCCCCGATCTCGACCTGAACGGGACGTTCCTCGGCGTGTGGCTCGCCCACGCGGGGTTCGGGTTGCCGCTCGCCACGTACCTGCTAGCCAACTACATCGGCTCACTTCCCTCATCGATCATCGAGTCGGCGAAGATCGACGGGGCCGACCACTTCACGATCTTCTGGCGGCTGATCATCCCGCTCTCCGTTCCGGCGCTCGCGGCGTTCGCCATCTTTCAGTTCCTGTGGGTGTGGAACGACCTGCTCGTCGCGTACGTCTTCCTCGGAGGGACCAGCCAGAACCAGGTGCTCACGGTCGCCCTGCGGAATCTCCTTGGGGGACGCGGGGAGGACTGGCAGGTGCTGACGGCCGCGGCGTTCATATCGATGTCGCTGCCGCTCCTCGTGTTCTTCTCGCTCCAGAAGTACTTCGTGCGGGGCCTCACCGCCGGCGCCGTCAAGGGATGATGGCCTCGAAGTCGCGGCGGCCGGCATCCGCCGGGGCCGAGCCCCTTCCAGCGCAGCGCAAATGGCGCGCGATCCTTCTGTCCACGCTGGTCCTCGTACCCGCGTACTGGTCCATCCTGGTGGGTCTGGTCTCCGCCGCGTCGGAGGAGGCAGACGCACCCGCGGCGGGGCCGTTCATCGCGTTCGGCCTGGCGCTGATCCCGTTCGTCTTCCTCGCGCTCGCGTTCCTGTCGGAGCACCCGCGCGGTCCCGGCGCCGTCGTCGGGGCGATGATCCTCACACTGGTCGTCGGGGTCCCGGTCTGGGCGCTCGCGGCCGACGGCGTCACCGGCCTGGTCGCCGGCATCGGCGCGGGCGGGATCGTCGCGCTTCGAGCGGACCAGGACGAGAGCTGGAAGGCGCGCGCGCTTGCGGTCGCGGTCACCGCCGCGTACGTCTACCTCAGCGTTCGCGTCGCCGGCGACGTCGTGCTCATCGTCGCGCCGGCGCTGCCGTTCAGCGCGATCGGCGTCGCCGACCACCTGTCGGAGCGGAGACGTCTGCGCGAGGCGGGGCGGAGGTAGCCCGGATTAGGCTCTCGTTGTGGCTCGAGCGTTCGACCTGTTGGTTCTGGGTGACGCGAAGCCGGACCTGATCGTTTCCGCGGACCGGCTCCCGGAGTTCGAGGAGGGCGAGCGCCTGGTCCAGCGATCCGTGCTCACGCTCGGTGGTTCGGGCGGAATCGCGGCGTGCGGCGCGGCGACACTCGGCCTCGACGTCGCGTTCGCCGGCGTCGTCGGCGACGACGCGTTCGGACGGTTCGTGGTCGAATCTCTCGACGCGCACGGCGTCGACACGACGGGTGTCGTTGTCGATCCCGAGCGCACCACTGGCCTGTCGATCGTGGTGAAGCGCGACGAGGCCGAGGCGGTCATGACCGACGTCGGCACGATCGCCGCGCTGGACGAGAGCCACGTCGACCGTGCGGTGCTGTCGTCCAGCAGGCACGTGCACGTTTCGTCTCTCTACCTTCAAGAGTCGCTCCGTCCGGACCTACGGGAACTCTTCGAACATGCGCATCAGGCGGGTGCGTCGACGTCTGTCGATCCGAACCGGGATCCGACGGGGAACTGGAACGGCGGTCTGTTCGACCTTCTGTCGGAGACCGACATGCTGTTCGCGAACTCGATCGAGATCCGCGCGATCACCGGCGTCGACGATGTGGACGTCGCGGCAGAGGCGTTGGCCGAACGCGGCACGGTCGTCGCCGTGAAGTTCGGACAGGGCGGCGGACTCGCGATGTGGGGCGATCAGGTCGTTCGCTCTGAGGCGATCCCCATTGACGTCGTCGACACGACGGGGGCCGGGGCGACCTTCGCTGCGGGATTCATCGCCGGTCGGCTTCGCGGATGGTCGCTCGACCGGTGTTTGGCGCTCGCGGTCGCGTGCGCTTCGCTGT
>DASUQY010000302.1:0-4188 GCA_036280315.1 Actinomycetota bacterium | reverse complement strand
AGTACAAGGAAGCGTTCGTCGTCGTGCGTTGCACGTACCGCGGCGAGCAGTACTCGCGCTGCCTCCTGATCTGGGTGGACAAGGACTTCTCGATGGTCCGAGGGTGGCATCAGGGCTACCCCAAGAAGCTCGGGTCCATCTGGATCACGCGCCCCGTTTCGTACGGCAAGGCGGGCCCGCGGCTGAAGCCGGGCGGGCGGTTCGGGGCCACCGTCGCCGTACACGATCGGCGGATCGTCGATGCGCGATTCACCATCACCAGCCGGGCCGACACGAACGGGTTCGTGAACGCGCAGCCGATGCTGCACAACCGGTATTTCCCGTCGATCGAGGAGGGGAGCCCGCCCTCCATGAACGAGCTCGTCACGATGAAGAGCTACGACTGGGAGGGCTCGGAGGTGTGGACCGGTGACGCCGAGCTCGAGCTCGGTCCTTCACCCGTCGAGGAGCTCGAGAGCCTGGCGCCGGTCGAGATGATCGCCGGGTACTGGCGCAGCGTCGGCGTCACCTGGGGCATCGGAACCCGACTCGCGTAGCCGCAACGCCGTGCCCGCGATCCGGCAGGTCGATCTGCGCACCGCGCGCCGGTTGGCGATCGCCAAGCAGCGGCTCGCCGGTATCGCTCCTCGGTCCTCGCCGTCGAAGGTGCTCGACGTCGTCCGCTCGATCCGGTGCGTGCAGCTCGACCCGATCTCGGTCGTCGCGCGCAGTCCTCTCCTGGTGCTGCGGAGCCGGCTGGACGCGTTCGAGCCGCGGCATCTGGACCGGCTCGCCTATCACGATCGTTCGTTGTTCGAGTACTGGGCGCACGCCGCATCGATCGTGCTGTCGGAGGACTTCGCCATCCATCGGTACCGGATGCGGCGATGGCCCGGGGACGGCGCGTGGGGCAATCGGATCCGAGGATGGATCGGGGCGAACTCGGCGCTCAAACGTTCGATCCTGTCGGCGTTGCGACGCCGCGGTCCGCTCCGCATCCGGGACATGGCGGATCTGTCGGTGGAGAGCTGGAAGTCCTCCGGGTGGACCGCCGATCGGAACGTGGACCAGATGATCAGGTTCCTGTGGATGCAGGGGAAGGTATTGGTCTCGGATCGGCGAGGACTGGAGAAATGGTGGAACCTCGCCGAGCGCGTCCTGCCGGACGACGTGCGTCGTCAGCGTCTCGGCGACGCCCAGGTCGCTCGACGGGCGATCGAGCTCTCGCTGAGGTGTCTCGGCGTCGGAACGGCGCAGCACATAGCGGGACACTTCACGCACGGATATCCGGGTCTGCCGGCGACCCTCGCCGCGTTCGAGAAGACCGGCGTCGTCGAGCGCGTCGACGTCGTTCGGGACGGTTCACCGCTCCGAGGAACGTGGTACCTGCATCGCGACGACGTGCCACTGCTCGAGCGGATCGAGCGCGATGAATGGGAGCCGCGGACGACGCTGCTATCGCCGTTCGACAACCTGATCCACGACCGGAAGCGGTTGTTGACGATGTTCGACCTCGACTACCGCATGGAGATCTACGTCCCGGTCGCGAAACGGAAGTACGGCTACTACGCGATGCCGCTCCTCGACGGCGATCGGTTCATCGCCCGCGTCGATCCCGCGTTCGACCGAGAACGCTCCGTGCTCGTCGTCAAGTCGATCGTCCCCGAGCCCGCCGTCCGTCCCGACCGCTCCAACGCGATGCCGATCGCAACGGCCGTCCACGAGCTCGCCACGTGGCTCGGCGCGATAACCGTCGATGTCGCCCCTGCGGTGCCCGCACCGTGGCGCCGGCTCGGGTAGCCGTTCGCCTGCGATAGCCTGCCGATCCCATGCGCCTCGTGCGGTTCCGTTTCGGCGACCGGATCGCCACCGGCGCGGCCGAGTTCGAGGGCGACACGATCCGCGTCCTGAAGGGCACGTTCTTCGAGGACCCCTTGCCGACCGGCGAGGAGGTGCCGCTCGACGACGTGCGCCTGCTCGCGCCGGTGCTGCCGTCGAAGCTCGTGTGCGTGGGAAAGAACTACGCCGCCCACGCCGCCGAGTTCGACTCCGACGTCCCCGAGGAACCGCTGCTGTTCCTGAAGCCGTCCACGGCGGTGATCGGACCGAACGACCCCATCAGGCTGCTCCCCATCAGCCACCGCGTCGACTACGAGGGCGAGCTGGCAGTCGTGATCGGCCGAATCGCACGAAACGTGAGAACCGAGGACGCGTACAAACACATCCTCGGCTACACCTGCGCGAACGACGTGACGCTCCGCGACCTCCAGAAGACCGACGACCAGTGGGCGCGAGCGAAGGGATTCGACGGCTCCTGTCCGCTCGGGCCATGGATCGAGACCGACCTCGATCCCACCGACGTCCGCGTCGAGACGCGCCTGAACGGTGACGTGCGCCAGGCCGGACAAACCTCCGACATGGCGTTCGGCGTGGCTACGTTGATCGAGTACATCACCTCGTTCATGACGCTGCTCCCCGGCGACGCGATCCTCACCGGGACCCCGGAAGGTGTTGGCAAGCTCTCGCCCGGCGACCTGGTCGAAGTGGAGGTCGACGGCATCGGCACGCTCGCGAACCCCGTGGAAGCGGCGTGAGCGACGTCAGGACTCGATTCGCTCCGGCGCCGTCGGGATCGCTTCACGTGGGCAACGTGCGAACGGGACTTTTTTCGTGGGCGTTCGCTCGGCACAACAAGGGCGCGTTCATCCTTCGCATCGAGGACACCGACGCGTCCAGAGTGACGGAGGAGGCCTTCCACGGCGTCATGGATTCGCTTCGATGGCTGGGGATCGACTGGGACGAGGGCCCCGACGTCGGGGGGCCGTTCGAGCCCTACCGTCAGTCGCAACGGATGACCATCTACCGTCAGACGGTCGACCGCCTTCTGTTGCAAGGCGACGCGTACCGCTGTTACTGCACGGAAGAGGAGCTCGCCGAGCGCCGCAATGCAGCGCGCGCGCGCGGCGAGCCCGAAGGCTACGACGGTCGCTGCCGGAACCTCTCGGACCAGGAGCGCGCCGCGTTCGAGGCCGAAGGGCGACCGTTCGCCGCCCGGTTCCACATGCCGGAGCGCGAATGGGTCATCCACGACCTCGTCAAGGGGAAGGTCCGGTGGGCGCCCGGTCACCTGAAGGACTTCGTCCTGATGCGTTCCGACGGCTCCCCGGTGTTCCTGCTCGCCGTCGCCGTCGACGACATGCTGATGGGAATCACGCACGTCATCCGGGGCGATGACCTTCTCGACAGCGCGCCGCGCAATGCCGCGGTCATCGAGGCGCTCGGCGGCACGCCGCCGCAGTACGCGCACGTCCCACAGGTGAACGGGCCAGACGGAAAGCCGCTGTCGAAGCGTCACGGCTCGACGAGCGTGGAGGCGTTCCGCGAGAAGGGGATCCTCCCGGAGGCGCTGATGAACTACCTCGCGCTGCTCGGGTGGTCCAAGGACGCGGAGACCACGTTGATCTCCAAGGATGAGCTGGTCGAGGCGTTCGAGATCCAGCGCGTCTCGAAGAACCCCGCGCGCTTCGACGTCGACAAGCTCGAGTGGATGAACAACCACTACATCCAGCAACTCGACGACGACGACCTCGCCGCGCGGTGCCTGCACTTCCTGTCCGTCGCCGGGTTGTCGCCGGATCCGGCGCTGCTCCGCCGGGCGATGCCGCTCGTCAAGACGCGCATGAAGTATCTGACGGAATGCGTCGCGCTCCTTCGCTCCCTGTTCTCCGACGACGTCACGCCGGACGACAGGGCCGCGGCGCTGATCGAGAAGGCGCCGGACGGGTACCTCGCCCGCATCGCCGACGAGCTCGAGGCGGTTCAGCCGTGGAGCTCCGACGCGATCGAGAAGAAGCTCGACGAGGTCGTCGAGTCGTTCGGGCTGAACCGGACGAAAGGATTCCAGCCGGTCCGTGCCGCGGTGACCGGAACGACCGTGTCGCCGCCGCTTCCCGAATCGCTCGAGCTCCTGGGGCGCGAAAGGACGGTCGAACGGGTCCGCGCCGTCGCGTGACGCTCCGGCGTTCCCGGCCGGTTGGCGGATGCAAACGGGACTAGGCGGGGCCGACCCGATGCCCCCGCCAGGTCCCGCGGGCGACGTCCCTGCAGCCTCGAGAATCACGCTCTGACCGGAACGGTCCCCAAACGCGTTCTCGACTCGTGAACTCGCCTCGGACGACCACCGTTGTTTCTCGGTCGCTGTCGAAGAAC
>DASUQY010000301.1:0-3447 GCA_036280315.1 Actinomycetota bacterium | reverse complement strand
GGTCGGGCCGATGGTGACGAACCCCGCCACGCGCGACTGGACCGTGACGGCCAGCGTGTTCGCGACGCTGAACGAGATGTTCGGCAACCGGACCGTGATCGGCATCGGGCGGGGGGATTCCGCCGTGCGCGTAACGAACGGCAAGCCAACGACCTTGGAGACGCTCCGCCAGGCGGTGCACGTGATCCGCGAGCTGGCGAACGGGCGCTCGGTCGACTATCGCGGGTCGTCGATCCGGTTCCCGTGGGCGAGCAGGAGCCGCGTTGAGCTGTGGATCGCCGGGTATGGGCCGAAGGCGCTCAAGCTGGTCGGCGAGGCCGGCGACGGGTTCATCCTGCAACTCGCCGACCCCGACATCACGGCGTGGACGATCGCGGCCGTTCGACGCGCCGCCGAAGAGGCGGGGCGGGATCCCGACGAGATCACGATGTGCGTCGCCGCGCCGGCGTACGTCGGTGACGAGCTCGGATACGCGCGCGATCAGTGCCGGTGGTTCGGCGGCATGGTCGGCAACCACGTGGCCGACATCGTCGCGCGGTACGGCGACAGCTCGGACGTTCCTCGGGCCTTGACCGACTACATCAAGGGCCGGCAGGGATACGACTACAACGAACACGGACAGGTAGGGAACGTGCACACGCAGTTCGTGCCGGACGAGATCGTCGACCGATTCTGCATCCTCGGTCCGGTCGAGGAGCACGTGCGCCGGCTCGAGGAGCTCCGCAAGCTCGGCGTCGATCAGTTCGCGCTCTACCTGCAGCACGACGCCAAGGACGAGACGTTGCAGGCTTACGGCGAGAAGGTCCTTCCGGCCATCGCCGAGAACGTCGTCGCCAAGACGTGAGCGAGGCCGCAGCGGTGCGGCCCGGTCGCTCGGATTCGGCGCCGCGGGCGCGCGACGGCTATCTGCGCAGGTTGCGAGCCGTTTGGATGTTCGCACTCGCGCTGCTGCTCGTCGCGGTCCTGTGGGAGCTGTACAAGGTGGTCGGTCCTCAGGACGGCGGAACGATCTTCGGCTGGAAGATCCTTCCGCGCGCGAACGACCAAGCGATGCCGCACGTGTGGCAGATGCTCGCGAGGTTCGGCGAGCCCGAACGCGCCGGATTCCCCGGAACGATCCTGACGACCATCCTGTCTGGCGCGTGGTTCACGTTCAGGCTGTCGTTCGCGGGATTCGTCCTCGGAGCGGCGGTCGGACTCGGGCTCGCGGTGCTGATGGCGCGGTTCAGGGTGGTCGAACGCGGGCTGCTGCCGTACCTCGTCGTGTCGCAGACCGTTCCGCTGATCGCGCTGGCGCCGCTCGTCGTGAGCTGGGGCGGAAAGCTGCATCTTGGCGCGTTCGAATGGCCGCGGTGGCTGTCGGCGGCGGTGTTGGGCGCGTTCCTCGCGTTCTTCCCCGTGGCCGTCGGAACCCTGAAGGGGTTGACGTCGGCGCCACCGACGGCGATCGAGCTCATGGACTCGTACGCCGCGTCATGGCGGCAGACGCTGTTCAAGCTGCGGTTCCCCGCCGCGGTGCCGTACATGGTTCCGGCGTTCCGGCTGGCCGCGACGGCGTCGGTCGTCGGCGTGGTCGTCGCCGAGCTGTCGACCGGACTCGCCGGCGGGATCGGACGGCTGATCATCGAGTACGCGCGCGAGGCGACGGCGGACCCAGCCAAGGTGTACACGGCGGTGTTCGGTGCGGCGGCGCTGGGGCTGTTCATGGCGGGGATCGTCGGCGTGGCCGACGTGGTGTTGATGCGGAACCGCCCGCGGGAGGCGCTGGAGTGACCGACGCGGTCGACGTTCGCGGCGTCTCGAAGGTGTTCAACCGGGGGCGGCCGGACCAGGTCCGTGCCCTCGTCGACGTCGATCTGGCGATCGAGCCGGGCGAGTTCGTCTCGCTGATCGGCCCGTCCGGGTGCGGAAAGTCGACCGCATTGCGGCTGATGGCGAACCTGCTCGAGCCGACGAGTGGCGACGTCCTCGTGAACGGCAAGCCCGCCCGGAAGGCTCGGCTCGACCAGGACTACGGCATGGCGTTCCAGCAGGCCGGCCTGTTCGACTGGCGGAACGTCACCAAGAACGTCGAGCTTCCCCTCGAGTTGAAGGGCTGGGACCGAACGCGACGGCGAGAGCGCGCGCTCGAGATGCTGCATCTCGTCAAGCTGGACGAGTTCGCCGAGCACATGCCGTGGCAGCTGTCGGGCGGGATGCAGCAGCGAGTGGCGATCGCCCGGGCGCTCGCTGCGCACCCGCCGCTCCTGCTGATGGACGAGCCGTTCGGCGCGCTCGACGAGATGACCCGCGAGCACATGCAGGCCGAGCTCCTCCGCATCTGCGGCGAGACGTCGACGACCGTCGTGTTCGTCACCCACTCGATCCCGGAGGCGGTGTACCTGTCGACGCGGGTGGTCGTGATGTCGCCCCGTCCGGGCCGGATAATCGACGTGATCGGCGTTGATCTCGGTGCTCGCCGCGACGTCGACACGCGCGAGGACCCCGCGTTCTTCAAGAAGATCACCGAGGTCCGTGAGGCGCTCCGCGGCATGGACCCGGCCTCGAGTAGCGAAGCGGCAGGCCCATCCCAGCCGGCGGGCATGGAGGATCGATGAACCGTTCGCCGCGCGCGCTTGCGGCGATGGTGGTGGCGCCGATCGCGTTCGGCATCGCGTTCGTCGCCTTGTGGGAGGCGGCTGTAAAGGTGCTCGACCTCCAGCCGTACTTCCTGCCGCCGCCCAGCGCGATCTGGCGGGAGTTCCAGGCGAACGCCGCGCTCATCTGGGAGGCGACGAAGGTTTCGGGCTCCAACGCGCTCGTCGGCCTGGTGATCGGGACCGTGCTCGGTGTCGCCCTCGCGTTCGTGCTGAGCCGGTTCCGCGTGCTGAACGAGCTCGTCACACCGCTCGCCGTCGCGCTCAACGCCGTGCCGATCTTCGTGCTCGTCGCGTTGTTCAACAACATGTTCTCGGTGACGAGCGAGGTTCCCCGACGGTTGATGGTCACGCTCGTCGTGAACTTCATCGTGCTGGTGAACGTGGCGAAGGGCCTGACGCAGGTGGATCGAACGCACGTCGAGCTGATGCGGTCGTACGCCGCGAGCGATGTGGCCGTGCTCCGGAAGGTCCGTGTGCCGAACGCCGTGCCGTATCTGTTCACCGCGCTGAAGATCGCCGCACCGGCGGCGGTCATCACGGCGTTCGTCTCGGAGTACTTCGGCGGGTCGCAGAACGGGCTGGGCAGCCGGATCGTCGGCAACATCGCGATCTCGAAGAACGCCACTGCGTGGGGGTACGTGCTCGGAGCCTGCTTGCTCGGCCTGGCGTTCTACCTCGCAGCGGTGCTGGCAGAGCGCGCCGCGACACCGGGACGACCGCAGACCGCCGAGTAGGTCTCGCGGGCGCACGAGCGGCCCGGCAGAGCTCGGCGTGATGGGGCATGATGCACGGCTGAACGAGAGGGGGA
>DASUQY010000300.1:0-7773 GCA_036280315.1 Actinomycetota bacterium | reverse complement strand
GACGACGGAAGAGCCGTGGCCCGGCTATCGCGTGTCGAGCGCGTCGTACGTCGTCTCGCTCATGCCGCCGCGGATCGTTCGGGAGCTGGACCTGAAGCGACACGGGTACGAGGTGTCGATCGTCACCCCCGACTACTTCGTTCCGTTCCCCGATGGAACGTCGCTCACCCTGTGGGGCGACGTATCACGCGACTCGGCGGCCCTCGCAGCCTTCTCCGAACGCGACGCTAACGCGTACGTGGAATTCGATCGCTACTTCGATCATGCCGCTCGCCTGCTCAAGGACTTGATGTTCGTCGTGCCGCCGAACATCAACGTTCGCGAGCTGCCCAAGTGGGCCGCCACCGCCGGCAAGTTCCGCAAGTGGAGCGGGCGGGACGTCCACGAGGTAGTCCGGCTGTTTACGATGAGCGCGGCGGACTTCCTCGACGAGTGGTTCGAGGATGAACGCGTGAAGGGCGCTTTGGCCACGCAGGCCATCATCGGCGCGTGGGCCGGACCGATGACGCCGGGATCGGCGTACGTGCTGATGCACCACTGGATCGGCGAGATCGACGGGCACGCCGGCGCGTGGGGATGGGTGAAGGGCGGCATGGGCGGCGTCTCGCAGGCGATGGCGCGCTCGGCAGAGTCCGCGGGCGCGGAGATCCGTACCGATGCCGAGGTCGACCGCATCGCGATCAACGCGAGCGGCCGAGCCGTCGGCGTCGCGCTTTTGGACGGAACGCTGATCCGCTCGCAACGCGTCGTGTCGTCGGCGCATCCGGTCACGACGTACCTGTCGTTGATCGGCTCGGAACGACTTCCCGGCGACGTCGTTCGCGACGTCGAGCGCTATCGAACGCGTTCGGGGTCGGTGAAGCTGAACGTCGCGCTTTCGGAGCTGCCGGAGTTCCCGAGCTGGGAGCACGAGACGAGCCTCCACCGAGGACTCGTGGCGATCTCTCCGTCGATCGAGTACCTGGAGCGGGCGTGGGACGACGCGAAGTACGGACGGATGAGCGAGCACCCGTACGTCGAGGTCGTCTTCCCGACCGCCCACGAGCCGGAGGGACTGGCCCCCGACGGAAAGCACCTGATGCTCGGGTTCGCCCAGTACGGGCCGTACGACCTCGCCGAGGGATCGTGGGACGACGGCGGCCGTGACGAGTTCGCCCGACGCGTCTTCGACGGACTCGGTGAGTACGCGCCGAAGCTGAAGGACTCGATCGAACAGGTCGAGGTGCTTGCGCCGAAGGACATCGAGGATCGGTTCGGACTCGTCGGCGGCAACATCATGCAGGGCGAGCTCACGCCCGATCAGCTCTTCGGGTTCCGACCGATCACGGGATACGGCGACTACCGAACGCCGGTCGGCGGCATGTACCTGTGCGGTTCGGGGACGCACCCGGGCGGCGGCGTGATCGGCATTCCGGGCCGGAACGCAGCGAGCGTGGTGCTGCGCGATCACAAACGCGGTGAGTTCGTCGACCGCATCAAGAACCTCGGACGCTGATCGCATGGATATCGGGCGCGGCGGCCGCTGAGAGATGCTTGCCGAGCTCGCGGACGCGGTTCGCTCTCGGCGCGTGTCGGCGTTCGAGCTCGTAACCGAGTCGCTGGCACGCATCGAGCACGGCAATCCTGCTTTGAATGCCGTTACCCTCGTCCGCGGGGAGCAGGCGCTCGAGGAAGCACGGGCCCTCGACGAGCGACGCGCGGAGCGTCCGCTCGCCGGCATCCCCCTCCTCGTCAAGGACAACACGGACGCGGCGGGTCTCGTGACGACGTTCGGATCGCGAACGATGCTCGACCGTCCTCCCGCCGAACGCAGCGAGATCACCGTCGAGCGGATGCTCGACGCCGGAGCGGTCATCGTGGGCCGAACCAACATCCCGGAGTTCGCGTTCGAGGGCTGGACGCGGAACGACGTGAACGGCGTGACGGGGAATCCGTGGGGGCTCGAATGGTCACCCGGCGGATCGTCGGGCGGATCCGGCGCCGCGATCGCGGCGGGCCTCGCGCCGATCGCCACGGGCACCGACGGCGGCGGGTCGATCCGAACGCCCGCGTCGTTCTGCGGGCTCGTGGGCCTGAAGCCGACGGCTGGTCTGATCGGGCGCCGACCGATCCCGTCGTGGCTCGACGTGTCCACGCAGGGACCGATGGGCGTCTCGGTCGCGGACGTCACGTTGCTGCTCGACGTGATGCGCGGGCCGGTCGAGGGCGACCCGACCGCCGCGGCGACCTGGACGTCTGTCGGCGGGATGCCGAGCCGAGTCTTCGCGGTGCCGCGGACGTGGGACTGGGGGCCGCTACCCGCAGAGGTCGAGGGGCCGTACCGACTGGCGCTCGACGCGATCGAGCAGGACATAGGGCTCCCCGTCGAGGAGGTCACGCCGCAGGCGCTGTTCCCCACGGCGATCGCCAACGGTGGCGAGCCGGCGCGCGACTGGTACGTCACCGTCATCGTCGAGGAGCTCCACTGGCTGGGGCGCGAATGGGTGCAGGCGCACTTGGAGGAGTTCAGCGCGCCGTTCCGCGGCGAGATGGAGGACGCGCTCACGACGTCGATCGATCGGTACATGGCGGCGCGCCACCGGCGGTACGACTACGCCCACGACCTCGATCGCTTGCTCGGCGCCGACGCCGTCCTAGTCTGTCCGACGCACGGGTACCAGGGATGGATGGCCGATGGGATGCTTCCGGGCTCGAACGAGCCCGTCGGGTCCGAGGGGTACAACACCGGCGAGTTCAACATGAGCGGTCACCCGTCGCTCGCGATCCCGGCGGGGATGTGCTCGAACGGCCTCCCGTTCGGCCTCGAGGTGAACGGGCCGCGCTGGCGCGACGACATGGTCCTCGCGTTCGCTGAGGCGTGGGAGCGCGAACGGCCATGGCCACTCTCGGCCCCGGGGTACGAGCCCTTCCCGGTCCCGTAGCGATCGGGCGTCGGCTTCACTCGGCGGCGGGGTAGCCGCCGGACTCGTCGTGCGTCTCGTCGCCGACCAGGGCCGGGGCGAACACGCATACGAGTGTCGTCCTCTCGAGCGCGCTCACCGTGTGCTTGTCGTGACGGTCGAGCGCGTACACCGTGCCCGGTCGGACGACGTGCCGCTCGCCGGTGTCGAGATCGTGGATCTCGAGAGCACCCTCCAGGCAGAGACACGCCTCGAGATGGTTGCGGTACTGGAGCTCGGCGCGAAAGCCCGCCTCGACCGTCGTGTACGTGATCGTGAAGCCCATGCCGTCGGTACGCGTGAGCATGCGAAGGCTGCGCCAACCGTCGCCTTGCGCGTCGGCTCTGGTCCCTTCGACCTGAGATGTCTGTCGAACGATCACGACGGCTCCTCGCGCTCGCGGCGAGGGGACGAGCCTACGTCAGCCGCCGGCGTGTGAGACCCCTGCGCCGGCCAGATACAGCACCCGCTTGACGCAGCGGTAACAAAGCGACGCTCGGCACACATCGTCACAGAACGCGCACACGTCGATCTCGCGACTGCACTCCACGCATACGAGCAAGCCGGCTTCCCGTGGCTCTCGACCGCCGGCAACAATCATCTCTCGTTCCCCTTCGGCCGCTGGGTCCCCGATGCCGAGCGCTGTGCGTCCTGCCTGAGGAGGAGCCCGACAAGCTTGCCATCCGCCGTGGTGATCGGCGAGTTCACGAGGTCGTGCTTGGTCATGTACTCGGCCATCTCGGCGATCGGAACGTACGTCCGGAAGGTGCTCGGGCCGGGCCGCATGGCTCGCTCGATCAGGAGATCGGCGTCGCCCTCCAGCTCCTTCTCGCGGAGCAGACCGAGAACCACCGAGTGCTCGTTGACGACGACGCACGCGTTCCAGCCTGCCGAGCGAACGCGTTCCCACACCTCGCCGAGACGGTCGCCGAGGGCGCACGTGGGCACGTCCCCTCGGGCGACGTCGGCGGCACGCGGAAGCTCCGTGTTCGTGCCCTCGGTGGGGAGGCCCGCCGCGAGCCAGTCAAGCTTCCCGTGCACGTAGTCGTACACATCGGTAAAGCCGAACGCTTCGAGCCGCCACGCGGCTCGTGGGCTGAGGTCTCAAGCCGAATCCGCGCAGTACACGATGACGGAACGACCGGGGTGGAGGATCTCTTTGGCCCGCGCATCGATTTGCGCCAAGGGGATGTTGATCGCTCCGGGCAGATGGTCTTCTCGGTACTCGGACGCCGGCAGGACCTCGACGAGCTGGGCGCCCCCTGCGACCAGGCGTTGGACCTCTTCGCGGTCGATCTCACTCGGCACGGCTCTCCTCCTCCGGCAGTTGTGGGCAAAGCTAGCCGGTCCTCCGCGCTCGAGGAGAGCGACTTGTCCCGGCGCGACCGCGGGGGAAGGATCGGCTCGGTCGGATTGTTGAGCCATGCTGATCGCTTCCAGTTCGATAAGGAGGACGGAGATGAGCGATGCGACCGGGATTATCCAGTTGATCGGCCGGATCCTGTTCGCCGCCTACTTCATCTATTCCGGTGCGGGGTTCCACGTGCGCATGTCGAAGATGGCCGAGGACTACTCCCGCTCGACGGGTTTCCCAGTGGCGGGAATCGCCGGCTGGCCCACCGGGATCTGGCTGGTCGCCGGCGCCCTCTCGATTGCGCTCGGCATCTGGCCCGACATCGGCGCGCTGATGATCGCCGCATTCGCCATCGTCGCGGCCGCGTACTTCCATCGCTTCTGGGAAGTCGAAGATCCGATGCAGAAGCAGACACAGCAGCAGCTGTTCGGGCGCAACCTCATCATCGTCGGCGCCTGCCTCGTGATGTTCGCGTTCTTCACCTCGGCCGGCGACGCCCTTCGCTACACGATCACCGGTCCGGCGTTCGACCTGTAGCCGAGGGTTTCGTGGCGGGGGACGGCCCGAGCTTGTAGCCGAGGCGGCGCGGGAGCGTCGCGAGGAACCGCGTGAGCGGTCCGGCGCGACGCCCCGCGTCCTCGAGGTCGTCCTTGCGGCGGATCGCCGCGTTGACGGCGAACATCCCGGGCGAGCGGATCACCTCGGGCGGGAAGCGTTTCGGTTTCCTGGTTACGACGGCGAGCCGGGTGAACCCGTCGTTCGCGTGCAGCGCGAGCGCCGCGAGGATCTTTCCGCCGAGGTACGAGGGGCCGACGCCGTTGCCGGTGTAGCCGAGCCCGTAATGCACGTTGTTCGAACGCATCGTGCCGTAGAACGGCATCGTCAATCCGGAGACGTTGATCGGACCACCCCATGCGGCCTCGATGGGCACATCGGCGAAGTTCGGAAACATCCGAACGAGATCGTGTGCGACCCGACGCGCGTACCGCTCCACGTAGTCGTAACGGTCGTCGATGCGATGCGCGAGGTTCGGTTGCAGCCCTCCCATGCCGAAGGCGATCCGCCCATCGGCCGTCGTTCGCAGATAGTGGAGCGACGAGCGCTCGTCGTAGATCGACTCGCCTCCGGTCCAGCCGAGCTCCTCGATCCGGTCCGGGGCGGGAGTGGTCACGACGATGTACGACCCGCGCAGGGTGAGGCGTGGCTTGAACTCCCGCCACCAGGTGGCCCACGCGCCCAGCGCGACCACGGCTTCGCCGGCGGTCACGGTTCCCCGTGGCGTCTCTGCTACCGCCGGCTTGCCGGTCCGGAACCGCGTGACCGGCGTTCCCTCGAAGATCCGAACGCCCCGCTCGATCAGGACGCGGCGGAGTCCTCGCGCCAGTCGCGCCGGTTGAACGGTGCCCGCGTCGGGCATGAACACGGCCGAGCGGAACGTCGGCGACGCGCAACGCTTCTGCATGTCGTCTTGCGATAGCACCTCGAACTCGTGGTCGACCCCGAGCCGCCGCGCGACGTCGAGGAGCTCGTCCCGCCCGCGTTCGTGGTTCGGGTTCGTCGCAACGCCGAGGCACCCGTCGTACCGGAACCACGCGTCGACGCCGTGGCGATCGCACCACTCCCCGATCTCCGTGGGGGATCGTCCACCGGCCATCAGCAGCTCCATCGCATCGGCGTCGCCGTAGGTCTCGGCGACGTCCTCGATGTGGCTCCACCAGCCGTCGCAGAATCCGCCGTTGCGACCGCTCGGCCCGCCTCCGCAGATGTCGGCCTCGAGGAGGACGACGTCGAGGTTGGGCTGACGCTCCTTCAGGAAGTAGGCGGTCCACATCCCCGTGTAGCCGCCGCCGAGGATGACGACGTCCGCCTTCGTGTCGCCCCGGAGTGGGGGCGACTCTGGGCCGACGAACTCGGGATGTGAGAGGGCCTCCTCCATCCACCACGACCGTCGGGCGGGACGGGGCGCCTGCTTCACGAGCCCTCCTCTCGTCGTGCGCTGCTAAGGTTCGAGCCCATTCTGGCGCACGAGTCGGGAGGTCATCCTTCGATGAGTCCGCCCCAACGCCCCCGAAGTCGCGAGGTCACCGACGGACCCGAGCGCGCACCCGCGCGGGCCATGCTTCGCGCCGTCGGGTTCTCCGAGGACGATTTCGGCAGGCCGCAGGTCGGAGTGGCGTCCAGCTGGAACGAGGTGACGCCGTGCAACTACCACCTCGACAAGCTCGCGGCGCTGGCGAAGGAAGGTGTGCGTCAGGGGAACGCCGTTCCGCTTGAGTTCACGACGATCGCGGTGTCCGACGCGATCGCCATGGGTCACGAGGGGATGAAGGCTTCGCTGGTCAGTCGCGACGTGATCGCCGATTCGGTCGAGCTCGTCATGCACGCGGAGCGGATGGACGCGCTCGTCGGCATCGCCGGATGCGACAAGTCCGAGCCGGGCATGTTGATGGCGATGGCGCGTCTCGACGTTCCGTCCGTCTTCCTGTACGGCGGGTCGATCCTGCCGGGCACGTACCAGGGTCGAGACATCACGATCCAGGATGTGTTCGAGGCGGTCGGGGCGCACTCGAGGGGGACGATGACCGACGAGGAGCTCCTCGGCGTGGAACGCGCGGCGTGCCCCACGACGGGATCGTGCGCCGGGATGTACACGGCGAACACGATGGCGGCCGCGGCCGAGGCGCTCGGGATGTCGCTTCCCGGTGCCGCGTCGCCGGCCGCCGTCGATTACCGGCGCGAGGTGTTCGCCCGCGAGTCCGGCATCGCGGCGACCAAGTTGCTCGAGGCGGGGATCCGACCTCGCGACATCTTGACCAAGGAAGCGTTCGAGAACGCCATCGCCGTCGTGATGGCGTTGGCCGGCTCGACGAACGCCGTCCTGCACCTCATCGCGATCGCGCACGAGGCCCATGTGGAGCTGGGACTCGACGACTTCGATCGGATCTCGCGCGCGGTTCCACATCTCGTGGACGTTCGGCCGGCGGGCAGGTTCGTCATGAGCGACCTCGACCGCGTCGGCGGTGTGCAGGTCGTGACGAAGGAGCTGTTGGACGCCGGCTTGCTGAACGGCGACTGCCTCACCGTCACGGGTGCGACCATCGCCGAGAACCTCGCGGCGATGGACGTGCGTGCCCCGGACGGCACGGTCGTGCATCCCCCGTCGGACGCGATCCATCCCGAGGGCGGGATCGCCGTCCTGTACGGCTCGCTCGCTCCGGAGGGTTCGGTCATGAAGATCGCCGGCGCGGCGTCGCGCGAGTTCCGTGGGCGGGCCCGCCCGTTCGACTCCGAGCAGGGCGCGTTCGACGCGGTGACGAGCGGGGCGATCGTTTCCGGCGACGTGATCGTGATCAGGTACGAAGGCCCGAAGGGATCGCCCGGCATGCCCGAGATGCTCGCGGTGACCGCCGCCGTTGCGGGGGCGGGGCTCGGCGCAGAGGTCGCTCTGATCACAGACGGCCGGTTCAGTGGCGCATCCAA
>DASUQY010000299.1:0-4056 GCA_036280315.1 Actinomycetota bacterium | reverse complement strand
CCACGTCACGAACGCCGCGTCGTCGGCCCGGCTCGGCGCGAGCGTCCGCACGACGTCCGGGTCAGCCCAGGACCGCTCCGTCTCCTCGATCTCGCGGATACGGTCGTCCCACGCGGGAGCCCACGGGTAGTCGTCGGATCGAATGCGCTTGGCGTAGCACCCCACCAGGACGAGCGCGGACGCCCGGTCCGGATACGTCGCCGCAAACAGGATGCACATGTTGCCCCCCTCGGAGTGACCGAGGAGCGCGGCGCGTTCGGATCCCGCGGCGTCCATCACCGCGCGAACGTCGTCCATGCGCTGCTCCAGCGTGGGCGGCCGGTCGAACGGGACGGGATCGGAGAGTCCGGTCCCGCGCTTGTCGAACAGGATCAGTCGCGAGAACGAAGCGAATCGCTCGAGGAGACCCGCGTACGACGGCTCCTCCCACATCAGGTCGAGATTCGAGACCCAGCCCGGGACGTAGACGAGGTCGAACGGTCCGTCCCCGACGACCTGGTAGGCGATGTTGAGCTCGCCGCTTCGCGCGTAACGGGTCGCGGGGTGGTTCATGACGGGTTCATTCTGCGCTCGGTCAGCAGGAGTGCCAGAGCCGTCTTCGCGTCGCGGACGCGGCCGGCGCGTGCCGCGGCCGCCATCTCCGCGAGCGGCTCGCGCACGAGCTGGATCCCCTCCTCCGGCATGGCCTCGGGCTCGGCGGACGTCCTGGCCCAGAACAGGTGGATGTACTCGTCGGAGTAGCCCGCGGACGTGTAGATCCCCCCGATGAACTCCATCGACTCGTGCCGGTACCCCGTCTCCTCGAACAGCTCACGCGTCGCGCACGCGAGCGCGTCCTCCCCGGCCGCGTCGAGCAGCCCGGCCGGAATCTCCACGAGCTCCTGCCGGATCGCCGGCCGCAGCTGTCGAACGAGGACGACGTCGCCGTCGGGGGTCACCGGCACGACCGCGGCTGCACCCCTGTGGCGAACGACGTCGTACTCGCCATTCGGCCAGTGCTCATGCACGACCGCGAAGATCGAACCGTCGTAGACGGTCTCCGCCGACATCGGCTCGTGGCTCGAGGTGTCGTCGGTCATCGCCGCGTCGCCGGCGGACGGCGCATCCGTGCCTAGCGGCGGACGACCAGCGGGGGTTCCGCGACCGGGCCGGAGCGCGCCAGCTTCAGGGCGGCACCGATTAATTCGCGGAACAATGGGTGAGGCCTCGTCGGGCGCGAGCGGAGCTCGGGGTGGAACTGCCCTGCCATGAAGAACGGATGGTCCTCGAGCTCGATGATCTCGACGAGTCGCCCATCGGGCGACATGCCGGAGAACACCAGACCCTTTCCCGATAATGCCTCGTGGTACGCGGGATTCACCTCGTACCGGTGACGGTGCCGCTCGTATACGACAGATTCGCCGTACACCTCGGCGGCCTTGGTGCCCGGAGCCACGTGGCACGGCTGCGCGCCGAGGCGCATCGACCCGCCGAGATCCGTGACGTTCTTCTGCTCCGGCAGCAGGTCGATCACCGGGTGTGGCGTGCCCGGATCGAACTCGGAGGAGTTCGCCGCGTCGAGCCCGCAAACGTTGCGGGCGAACTCGATCACCGCACATTGCAGGCCGAGGCACAGACCGAGGTAGGGCACGCCGTTCTCCCGCGCGTGCCGGATCGCGTCGAGCTTGCCCTCCACACCACGCCATCCGAAGCCGCCGGGGACGACGATCCCATGGATACCCTCGAAGACCTCGCGCATGTCGCCGCCCTCGAGGTCGTCCGACGAGATCCACTCGATCTCGATGTGTGCGCCGTGGTGGAACCCACCGTGCTTGAGCGCCTCGATCACCGACAGGTAGGCGTCGCGGAGGTTCACGTACTTGCCGACGATCGCGATCCGGACGGGTTCGGATGCGGCATCGATACGGTTGACGAGGTCGCGCCACTCGCTCAGGTCGGGTTCGGCGTCGATCCGCAGGTGATGCGCGAGCTCACGGTCGAGCCCCTCGTCGTGCAACACGAGCGGCACGCGATAGATCGAGTCGGAGTCTGGCGCGGACACGACGCCAGAGATCGGCACGTCGCACAGCAGGCTGACCTTCTCCTTGAGGTGCCGGCCGATCACCCGGTCCGAACGGCACACGATCGCGTCCGGCTGCAGACCGATCGAACGCAGTTCCTTGACCGAGTGCTGCGTCGGTTTGGTCTTGAGCTCGCCCGACGGACCGATGAACGGCATCAGACTCACGTGGACGAACGCGCAACGGTCGCGTCCGACCTCGTTGCGTAGTTGGCGAATCGCCTCCAGGAACGGCAGCGACTCGATGTCGCCGACGGTCCCCCCAACCTCGACGATCACCACGTCGGCGTTCTCGGCCGCGGCGTGGTTGAGGATGCGCTCTTTGATCTCGTCGGTGATGTGCGGGATGACCTGCACGGTCTTGCCGAGATAGTCACCTCTGCGTTCCTTCTGGATCACGGCGGAGTAGACCGCGCCGGTCGTGACGTTGGAACCGCGGTGGAGGTTCTCGCCGGTGAAGCGCTCGTAGTGGCCGAGATCCAGGTCCGTCTCGGCCCCGTCGTCGAGCACGAACACCTCGCCGTGCTCGAAGGGGTTCATCGTCCCCGGGTCGACGTTGACGTACGGGTCGAGCTTCTGGAGAGCGACCCGAAGTCCGCGGGAGCGGAAGAGGCGGCCCAGCGAGGCGGTGGTGATTCCCTTACCGAGGCCGGAGGCGACGCCACCGGTGACGAAGATGAACTTCGGATCCTTCTTTCCCGGCGGCTTCCCCAGTGGCGTCTGCACGTCGGGATGGCATCGTAACAGAGCAGGCGGACACGTCGAGCGTGCTCCTCGACTTTCACGGCGGTACGGCGACTTTCAGGGCCGTACGGCGCCCGTTCGTGCGTGCTCAGGTCCTTCGGCCGAGACCGTCGACCCAGCGGAGCGGCGGTGTCGCGTCGATCACGCGGCTGAACGTCACGGTGTCGGCGAGGACGTTCAGCCCGACCGCGGCGAAGGCCGCGATGGGTACCCAGGGATCGGCAAGCAGGTCGGCGATCGCGAGGCCGACGGCGAACCCGAGCAGGTTCGCGCCGCCGTCGCCAAGCATGGCGCGCTCGGTGAGGTCAAACGGGAGCGCGACGATCGCGCCCACGGCAAGGCCCGCCATCGCCGGGAAATTGGCGAGATCCCCCCAGATCGCGAACGCGACGCAGACGAAGACGAACGCCTTCAAGGCACGACCGGGACGCACGTCCAGGCCGTTCCACACGTTCGCCGAGGCTGCCACGAGCACGACCGCGGCCACCCTTGCGTACGTCGCGCGTTCCGGTTGCAGCGCAACGGCGAACACGGACGCCCCCACGGTCACGATCAGCTTCAGGATCCCCGTCGTCATCCGCCCAGCCACGAGCTCGCGTAGGTGGTTCCGCAAGCCGCGCGGACCGACTGGTGCGAGGTCGTCGACGAGCCCAGCCGCGAAGACGAGAAGCATGCCCGCGAGCGATCCCCAGGCCGCCGCGCCGGCGTCGCGAACGGCCGCGTACACAACGGTCGACGCCGTCGCGCACAGCGCGAGAGCGATGCCGAGCACCATCGGCACCGGGACGCCGCGGTGGCTCGTTGTCGCGAACCGCCCCCACCTCATCGGTACCGGAACGCACGCGGCACGACCGCACGCACGACGTCCCACCCCTGTCTGCCTCGGTGGACGAACCCGCACACGTTTCGATAGCTCGGCCGGTGCGAGAGCTCCGCCGGCACCTCGATGACGCGGAGTCCGGCGCGCACGGCATCGATGGTCATCGCCGTCTCCATCCCGAACCCGTGCGCGAGCGGCCGAACCGCGTCGATCGCCGTCGCGGTGATCGCCCGCTGACCGGAGAGCGGTTCGGTCGCGTCGAATCCACACAGACGACGGATGGCCCACCGCGCGGTTCGCTTCACGAGCCCGAACCCGCCGCCCTCACGCACCGGCGGGAACGCGGCGATGGCGAGGTCGGCATCGCCCTCGAGCACCGACTCGAGCACTGCGTTCAGCGCGGACGCGCTCGAGCCGAGATCGCCGTCCGCGA
>DASUQY010000298.1:0-4826 GCA_036280315.1 Actinomycetota bacterium | reverse complement strand
GTACTGCGGAAACTGCATCGGCGTGTGCCCGACCGGCGCGCTGATGTTCAACAGCGAGCACGAGATGCGCGATGGCGGAGCGTGGGACGAGTCGCAGCAAACCGTGACCGACACGATCTGCCCGTACTGCGGCGTCGGGTGCGAGCTCGAGGTCCACGTCCAAGACAACACGATCGTCAAGGTGACGTCACCGTGGGACCACGAGGTGACGAGCGGACACCTCTGCATCAAGGGACGATTCGGGTTCCAGTACGTGCAGAACCGCGCGCCGGTTCCGGAGGCGCAGACGGCGGAGACCGTCGCAGATCGAGCGGTGCCGCCTACGTCAGGGGAACAGCCTGCCTGACGCGACGGGCGTCGTCCTGGCCGGCGGACGCTCGACGCGTTTCGGACGAGACAAGCTCGCGGAGCCGTACCGGGGTGCGCCCCTTTTGCATCACGCCGTTGCACGGCTGGCCGAGGTGTGCGACGAGATCGTCGTGGTGATCGCGCCCGACGCGCCGGCGCCATCGCTTCCCGTTGGCCCGCGGATCCGCGTCGCGCGCGACGAGATCGAAGGCCAAGGTCCGCTCGCCGGGATGATCGCCGCCCTGCGCAGCGTCACGACGACGTTCGCGATCGTCGCCGCCGGCGACATGCCCGAGCTCCGGCCGTCGGTTCTCGTGGTGATGCTCGGCAGCGTGGCCGATGGCGACGCCGTCGCGCTTGCAGACGGCTCTGACGTCCGTCCGTTGCCATGCGTCGTGCGCGTGGAGCGCGCGGCGGAGATCGCTCCCGCATTGTTGGCTTCAGGACGAGCGAGCGTTCGCGCGCTGCTCAACCAGCTGCGTGTGACCGCCGTCGACGAGCCCACATGGACCGCCCTCGACGCGCGGCGACGAACGCTCTTCGACGTCGACCTGCCGGGCGATCTCGCGTGAGGCAAGCCCCGCACCGAGACTGGGCACATACGGCCCGCGAACGAGTAGATTCCAGGGCGAAGAGCGGGCCTTCTTCACCCCGCCCGCGTATCAAACCTTCCTGAAGGGACGGACATGCCGCGTCGTGTTCTGATCATGGGCGCCGCCGGGCGCGACTTCCACAATTTCAATGTCGTCTACCGCGACGATCCCGACCACTTGGTCGTGGCGTTCACCGCAACACAGATCCCGTTCATCGACGACCGCACCTATCCCGCGTCGCTCGCGGGGGAGCGGTATCCGAACGGGATTCCCATCCACGAGGAGACGGACCTCACCCGGCTGATCCGTGAGCTCGAGGTCGACGACGTGGTCTTCGCCTACTCGGACGTGAGCCACGAGTACGTGATGCACAAGGGGAGCGAAGCCATGGCCGCCGGCGCGAACTTCCTGCTCCTCGGCCCCCGCGACACGATGCTCGAGGCAACGGTCCCGGTCGTCGCGGTGTGCGCCGTTCGAACCGGATCCGGCAAGAGCCAGACCACCCGCGCGATCGCTGCAACGTTGAAGGAAGCGGGAGAGCGCGTCGTCGCCGTTCGACACCCCATGCCGTACGGGAACCTCGAGGCCCAGCGCGTGCAGCGCTACGCCGCGATCGAGGACCTCGATCGGTACGACACGACGATCGAGGAACGCGAGGAGTTCGAGCCCCACATCGCGAGCGGGACGATCATCTACGCGGGCGTCGACTACGGAGACATCCTCGAGCAGGCGCAGGCTGAGTGCGATGTCCTGCTGTGGGACGGCGGAAACAACGACCTTCCGTTCTACGAGCCGACCGTTCACGTCGTGGTGGCGGACCCGCTCCGCGCCGGGCATGAGACGAGATACCACCCAGGAGAGACGAACCTTCGGATGGCCGACGTCGTCGTCATCAACAAGGTCGACTCGGCCACGCCCGACCAAGTGGAGTCGCTCATTCGGACGATCGACGCGGTGAACCCCGGCGCCACGATCGTGAAGGCGAACAGCAGAGTGACCGTTGACGAGCCCGATGCGATCGAGGGGAAGCGGGTGATCGTCGTCGAAGACGGCCCGACGCTCACGCACGGGGACATGAAGTTCGGCGCGGGCGTCGTGGCCGCACGGTCGCACGGCGCTGCCGAGGTGGTGGATCCGCGACCGTGGGCGGTCGGGACGATCGACGAGACGTTTCGTAAGTACGACGTCGGGCCCGTCCTACCGGCGATGGGGTACTCGGACGAGCAGCTCGAGGAGATGGCGAAGACGATCGACGCAGCCGAAGCAGACCTGGTCGTCATCGGGACCCCGATCGACCTCCGGAGGGTGATCGATTTCCGCAAGCCCGCTGTTCGCGTCCGCTACGAGCTCGAGGTGCTTCCCGACTCGCCCTCGCTTGCCGACGTTCTCAAGCCCGTCATCGCCTGACGCATGGACCGCGTCGTGGTCGCGCTCGGCGGCAACGCGCTGCTTCGCCGGGGCGAGGAGGACACGTTCGAGAACATGTACCGCTCGGCGCGACTGGCGGCCGAGCGGGTGGCAGACATCGCGGCTGCCGGCTGGGAGGTCGTTGTCACACACGGCAACGGACCGCAGGTCGGCCGCATCCTGCTTCAACAGGAGGCGGCGCGCCGGTGGATCCATCCGATGCCGCTCGACGTCTGTGGGGCGCAAAGCCAGGGACAGATCGGGTATCTGCTCCAGGTCACCATCGGCGATGTGTTCTACGAGCGGGGCCAGGAGCGCCCGGTCACGACGATGCTCACGCTGACTCGCGTCCCCGTCGACGATCCCGCGTTCGAGGAACCGACGAAGCCGATCGGCCCCTTCTACGAGAAGGCGGAGGCGGACGAGCTCGTCTCCGAGCGGGGTTGGGTGGTCAAACCGGATGCGCACGGGGGCTACCGGCGCGTGGTGCCGTCGCCGACGCCCTACTCGATCGTCGAGGCGCCGGTGATCCGCTCGCTCGTCGCCGACGGAGTCATCGTCATCGCCGCCGGCGGCGGAGGCGTCCCCGTGACCGAGCAGGGACCGAGACTGATCGGCGTGGAGGGCGTCGTGGACAAGGACCTCGCGGCGGCGATCCTGGCGCGTGACGTACAGGCATCGACGCTGCTGATCCTCACCGACGTCGGTCGCGTTCAGCGTGGTTTCGGGACGGAGAACGCCACAGACATCGATCGGCTCACCGTCGCAACGGCACGCGAGCTACTTGTGGCCGGGGAGTTCGGCGCCGGTTCGATGGGACCCAAAATCACCGCGGGGATCGAGTTCGTCGAGGGCGGCGGAATCCGCGCCGCGATCGGCGACCTCGACGACGCAGTGGCCGTGCTCGACGGATCCGCTGGAACGACCATCGTCGCGTCCTGACGCTCGATTGAGCGGGTAGGTTCCACGCGTGCAGCTGCGCGTCCTCGTCTACAACGTCCGCCAGTTCCGCGACGACGCCGACCTCGTCGCGCGCGTCGTCGACCGCTTCTCTCCGGACGTCTTGCTGATGAACGAGTCCGGGGGACGGCTCAAGTTACGCAGGTTCGCCAAGGCCGTCGGTATGGAAAAGGCGCGGGACCCGTGGTCTCCGTTCCGACGACGGGTGAAGAACGCGGTTCTGGTCCGACCCCCATGGCGCATCCTCGACCGCCGCCTCCACCGGTTCGCTGGGTCGGCCCGCTTCTACCCCCGCGGTGCGCTGGTCGCGCAACTCGACCGATCCGGATTTCGGATCTCGGCCGCCTCGGTGCACCTCGGATTGCGGCCCGCGGAGCGCCGCGATCACGCCGAGCAGCTCATCCCGATCCTTCGCAAGCTGAACGGTCCTCTCGTTGTCGGCGGCGACCTGAACGAGCTGCCCGGCGGCCGGGCGGTCACACACCTGACCGAACGCCTCCTGTGGGACGTGTGGCTCCTCGGCGGCGATGTGGTCGGCGAGACGTATCCGGCAGACAGGCCGGCCGCTCGGATCGACTTCCTGTTCGTCTCCAAGGGGGTCCGCGTCGAGCGGGCGATCGTTCCGGCGGTCCCGGACGTGCACGGGGCGTCGGACCACCGTCCGGTCGTGGCGGAGCTGGTTCTTCCGGAGGTCGACAGTCCGGAGTGAGTCGTTACGGGGCCGCGAGCTTCGCGCGGTCGACCTCGTGCGCGAACGCCAGGACGTGCTCCCGCACCAGCTCGGCGTCGTGATCGAGCGTCACGACGTGGAACGACCTGGGACACGGGACGAGCTCGGTTCGTTCCGATCCGACCCTCGCCAGGATCTTCCGAGGGTTCGACGTCGAGATCACGTGGTCGACCGGTGACCCGAACACGACGACCGGTTGTCGGATCGACGGGAGTTCGGCTCGAACCCGCTTCATCATCACCGCCATCGAGACGATCGCCGGAACCGGCATCCGGTCGTAGGCCATCTCGTCCATGCCGGGCTTCGCGATGTCATTTGGTGTTCCGGGAACGTCCCTGAGGAGCCGCTTCCCGACCGGGATGAGCAGGTGGCGGCGGTCGAACACGTACGGGTTTGCCAGCGCGAGTCCGTGGACATCCGCAGGCCGAGACGCCGCGAGCGCCAGAACGATCGACCCGCCCATCGACAGGCCGAACGCCACGACGGTTCGACATCTCGAGGAGATGGCGTCGAGGCCGCGCGCCGCCTCGCCGACCCACTCGGCGGCTCGCCGATGTCGTAGGTCCCGGACATGCGTTCCGTGTCCGGGGAGCCGAACTCCCTCGACGGCGAGGCCCTGTCCGGCGAGCCACTCACCGAGCGGCCGAGTGGATGCCGGCGAGCCGGTGAACCCGTGGACGAGCAACACGCCGACGGGTCCGTCGCCGAACGAGAACGCCTCGGCGCCCGGCCGAACGTCGGGGCTCACGTCGAGCGCTTGCGCCGCCCCGGGTTGACGAAGAGCGTCC
>DASUQY010000297.1:0-13778 GCA_036280315.1 Actinomycetota bacterium | reverse complement strand
CTGCCGCACAGCTCGTCGGCGACGAGCCCGCCGAGGAGTTCGACATGTTCCGGGAGGCGAACGGCGGCGAGCTGTGGGTGAACGGCTTCAACGAGTGGGCGATCAAGGTGCGAGACGAGCGACCGACACGTCAGCTGATCGCCGACTGGGGGCGAGCGGCCGAGACGTTCCTCGAGCTCTGCACGCGTCTGAGCGACGACGAGTGGCGAACCAAGCGCGTCGACTGGGTCGCGGGCTCGATCGGCGTCCGGTACCTCGTTCAGTCGCGGACGATCGAGTGGTGGATCCACGGCGAAGACCTCCGCGAGGGCGCGGGGCTCGAAACCAACTACCAGCACTGGCCGGTGTACCTCACGAACGATCTGGCCATCCGGATGCTGCCGTTCTCACTCGGACAAGCCGGGCTGTCGTTCCCCGGACGGAGCGTGCAGGTGGAGCTCGAAGGTATCGGCGGGGGCACGTGGCACTGGGGCCTCGCTCCGCGCGAGGCGCCGGCCGCGGACAAGAAAGCAGATGCGTACATCGCCGGGCGCGCCACCGCGTTCGCGCTCGTTGCGGCACGCCGTCACCCCGCTGAGACGTTCCTTGACGAAGGCGAGCTCGTTGTCGGGGGAAACGAGGAGCTCGCGCTGACGCTGCTGCAGCACCTTCGGGCCTTCGTCGAGTAGCGGCCCGGGGTCAAGAGTTCGCGAACCGAACCTGTTTGCGCACTCCGCCCGGGACTGATGAGGCCACGCATCCGTCTCACCCGTACACCCCTCCGAGGCCGCGTCGAGAGATCGGATGGGACTGGGTGGGTTAGCGTGCTGAACATGCGAACACGCGGAACGGGCTCGGACGCCGCGCTGATGCGCGCGTTCGCCGCGCGTGATCCCGCGGCAGCGGAGGAGGTGTTCGACCGGTTCGCCTCACGT
Organism: Actinomycetota bacterium; assembly: GCA_036280315.1. Classification (GTDB taxonomy): domain Bacteria; phylum Actinomycetota; class UBA4738; order UBA4738; family HRBIN12; genus CALGFI01. The sequence goes on along the minus strand of DASUQY010000297.1, from coordinate 12,864 downwards.
GTGTACGGCCTGGGCATCGTGATGCTCGGGAGCGACGCCGCCGCGCAGGATCTGGTCCAGGACACGTTCGTCAAGCTGTGGCGCGGCGCAGCGCGCTACGACCCGGCGCGCGGGAGGCTCGAGACGTGGGTGCTGCTCGTCGCTCGAAGTCTCGCCATCGATGCGCTTCGTCGCCGCGTCCTCGAGGTGCGCGTGGCTCAGCGGACAGCGCCGCCGCGTGAGGCGTCGGACGAGCCCGGGCCCGATCAGCGCGCTGAGACGCTCGACATGTCCGAGCGGGCCCGGCGTGCGATGGCGGCGCTCACGGACGGACAACGCGCGGCGCTCGAGCTTGCGTACTTCGGCGGGAAGACGAGCGCCGAGGTCGCCGAGCTCGAGGGCATCCCGCTCGGCACGGCCAAGACGCGAATCCGCACGGCCCTGTTGAAGCTCCGCGACGCGCTCCAGGAGAAACCGTGACGTGTGACGAGGTACGCGAGCAGCTGGCAGACCACCTCCTGGGAACGCTCCAACCCGACGTGGACGCCTCCGTGCGCCACCACGTCCGTGGCTGCGCCGCCTGCCGCGCCGACATGGCCGCCCTCGCGGACGGCGTCAGCACGCTCGCCGCGGCCGCCCACGACGTGACGCCACCCGCCGAGCTACGAAAGCGCGTCCTCGCGGTTCTGGACGAAGAGTGGTCCGAGCCGGAGCGAGTATCGCCGCGCAAGCGCGTGGCTCCGCACGCGTGGCGTGTCGCCGCGGCCCTCGCACTCGGCCTTGTGCTGGCGTGGGGGGCCATCGCAACAATCACGGCCGTCGGTCTCCGAGAGGAAGCCGGTCGCTACCGCGCGTTCCTCGACGCGCTCGGTGGAGAGGACGTCCGAGCCGCGGAATTCCGAGCGGTCGGTCCGAAGGAGCTCGATGGCGACGTGGTCGTGTACGAGTCGGAACATGGGATGTCGTGGGTCCTCGTTCTCGTGCGCGCGCCGGGTCGCCAGGAGGACGCGTTCGTCACCATGACCGCGGGCGAGCGGCGCATCGATCTCCGTCCGATGGAGTTCGGGCCGAGCGGCGACGGCTCCACGTGGTTGGTTACGACGAGTGACCTGAGCGCGTTCGACACCGTCAACCTGTGGGATGACGGCGGCCTGATAGCGTCGGCCGAGATCGATCGAAGCTGACGTGACTACCTGGTGACGACGAGGCGCTTGATGGCGCGCGGAACGGCTCCGAATCGGTACTTGTACGAGTAGTCCCCCTTCAGGAGGTCGAACACCGAGCAGCCGCCTTCGATGGCGATGCGGACGTCCTCCGCCACGAGCACCATGCCCGGGGCGGCGGACTCGTACGCGCGATCGAACGCCGAGTTGTACAGGTAATACGTGCCCTCGTAGCGGAAGCCGATCGTTCCGGCGAGCTTCCGGTGGCCCTCCGCCTCGATGAACGTCAGGTTGTATATCCCCCGGCGAACGAACGCCTCGCCCAGACGACGGAAGAAGATCTCCATCCCCGGCTGCATGAACACGCCCTTGGGGCCCTCGCTCGTTCGGTGCAGTTGGACGAACGTGTCGAGGTCGTTGTCGAGCGTCTCGGCGGTCGCGAGACAGATGTGCCATGGGCCGATCGCGGATTCAAGCCGACGCGCCTTGCGCTTGATCTCGTGGCGGAGCTTCGACGGCAGCTGCGCGAGGTACTCGTCGAACGAGCCGGGAAGCGTGAGGAACGGCGCCACGCCGTTCTTGTCGTCGGTCACTTCTGTCGAGAACCCTTGCGCCGCCGCCGCTTCGTGCAGCAGCTCGAGCCACGCGCGATCCTCGGGCAGCCCGCGTAGGTCGGCATCGGTCCATCCGTCAAGCCGATCGAGCGCAGCGAACAGCTCCTTGGCCACTGTCGTCTGCGCCTCGGGCAGTGCAACGGGACCCAAGTAGTCGGTCACCTCGGTGCCTCCGAGGAACCTCAGCGTCGTTCCGATCCGCTCGAACGCGACCGCGCCGACCGGCGCGCCGTCGTCCTCGGCGAACGCCAACAGCAGCGGGTCGGTGTCCCGGCCGAACTCCTCCCAGTACAGCTTCAGGTACTGCGGGGTGTGGAAGAACGTTCCCGCCGGATCGACGGTAGCGATGCCCGACCAGTCGCGTCGAACGAAGTCACGAGGATCTTCGGAGAAGACGATGTCCACGATGTACGGCCTTCGACGCCCGGGCTTGGCGCGACCCTACCAGGACCCTCCGCCGCCACCGCCTCCACCGCCCCCCGAGAAGCCCCCGCCGCCGGAGAAGCCGCTCCCGCCGGAGCCGGACGGCGTCGAGCTGATCACGCCACTCGTCGACACGGCGAACGAGTCAATGCTGTCGGCGAACGCAACGTACGCGAACGGTCGCGTGCTGACGTACCAGCTCATGTCACCGGCTTGCTCGGCGCCGAGCGACTCGAACGTCTTCGCCCACTTGTCGGTGACGCCGAAGACGACCGCGTACGGCAGGTACTTCGTGAACACGTTCTCCTGTTCGGCCCACTTGGCCAGGTGTTCGTCGGCCGTTTCCACGACGCGGCGGAACCCGCTGATCCGCCGCGTGAGCGCCGTGCCCGTCGCCGTCCGCGCCGGCATGCGCTTGGCGCCGACGAGAAGGAGCAGTCCTCCGATGACGATCGGGATCCCCAGGAGCGCGAGCTTTGTCTTCCACGCGAGCAGCACCGTGATACCGATCCCGGCGAGGAGCGCGGCGATGCCGATGCCGACCCACGTTTGCCGCACCTTGTCGGGACGGCGGAGGAACCACTTGCGCCGGACGACCTCGTCGTAGAGCGCGTCCTTGACGCCACGCAATCGCGTGGCGAACTTCTTGCGCAAGTCCGACAGCTCGACCTCGTCGCCGTCTTCGAACAGCCCGTCGAGCAACGAACGTTCGTACGGCAACAGCCCTGTCGTGTCGGCTGGCAGTCGCGTGAGCCGCCAGTCGGGCTTGCCGAGCAGCCACTTCTTCTCGAGCTCCTCGATCACGAGGTATTTCCGAACGGCGAGGTCGACGACGGTGGCCGAGACGTCGAGCGTGTTCGCCTCCTCGTCGATCAGCGTGCCGACCTGACCGGGACGAAGGCCGTCGGGCGGGGCGAACTCGACGGGCGCGTTCCCGTCCTCGAACAGGGGAACCGTCTGAGTCGGTCCCCCCGGCGGGCCGCCCATGACCTGATCGACCTGGGAGCCCGAGAACCGCACGTCGCGGCCGCGCCGCCACGCGAACCGCGAGAACCCGGCCACGACCACGACGAGCAGCGCGAGCGATGCGACGAGCGTCAGCGGCGTCACGGAGAACGCGCGCTGCAGGGACCACCGCTCCTCGAGGATGGGGAGGGCGTTCGTCACGGTGCCCGGCGGGAGGGCGGCCACGATGGACATCGCCGTGAAAGCGTCGAGTCCCTCCTGGACGAACGTAGCGACGCCGTCCTTGATCCGCGCCCGATCGCACTCGAGGGTCGAGCCGAACGGGCCCTGGAAACACGCGACGCGCTCGATCGGACCCGGACCCGCGACGCGGACGCGCATCTCGCCGATCGGTTGCTCCCAATCATCGCCGATCGCGTTCCAGTACAGCTCCTGATGCGTGGGGAAGTCGTTGAGCGCTCCGTCGACGACGTACGTGATCGAGTAGGTGTGGCGTCCGGTGATCGTGACGTCGGGATCGCCGATCCGGATAATGAAGTGGCCGGCCTCTTCGCTCGTCTGGACGTCGCTCGGCGTGCCCTGCGACGCCCGGACCGAGACGAGCTCGATGGGGTACACCCGGTCGAACTCTTCGTCGTAGGGAACGCGGTTGGGGATGGTTCGGAAGATCCCGTGACGGGGGACGTCGCCGAAGTCCTGCACGATCGTCTCGGCGACGGCGATCGAGCCGTCGGACTCGATGTCGATGCGGACGTCGAATCGCGGCGTCGTTTCCGTCGCGAAGCCCTGCGCGCCGGCGCTCGAGGGAACACCGAGCGCGACGGCCGCGAACGGAAGCGTCGCCGCGAGGAGCAGCCGCACGCGTTTCACGACTGCGAAGCCTAAAGCGGTCCGGCGCCGATGGCGCGGAGGCGACTCCGCAGTAGCCTGCGCGTTCGTGGAGGAGCAGCCGCGTCTGTACCGCGATCTCGCGGAGTGGTGGCCGTTGCTGTCGGCGCCCGAGGAGTACGCAGACGAGGCCAACGAGTACCGCGAGATCATCCTCGAGACGGCGACCATTCCGGTTCGTGAGGTGCTCGAACTGGGGTCGGGCGGCGGGAACAACGCGTCGCACATGAAGAAGGCGTTCTCGCTCACGCTCGTCGATCGCTCCCCCGGCATGCTCGAGGTCAGTCGCCGGCTGAACCCCGAGTGCGAGCACGTCGAGGGCGACATGCGGACCGTTCGGTTGGGACGCACGTTCGACAGCGTGTTCGTGCACGACGCGATCGCGTACATGACGACCATCGATGACCTTTTCGCCGTGTTCCGAACGGCATTCGCGCACTGTCGCCCGGGCGGCGTGGCGCTGTTGGTCCCGGACTCGGTGACCGAGACGTTCTACGAGACCACCGACCACGGCGGCCACGACGGTCCCGATCGCGCGCTCCGCTACTTGGAGTGGACCTACGACCCCGATCCCGGCGACACCACTGTTCAGATGGACCTCACGTACGTCTTCCACGAGCCCGACGGCTCCGTGCACTCGGAGCTGGACAGCCACCTGTGCGGACTGTTCCCGACCCGGGCGTGGCTCGCCGGCATGCGCGACGCCGGATTCGGCGAGGTGCGGAAGGTCGACCTCACGGCGGACGAGAGCCGCGTCGGGCAGACCGGGTTCGTCGGGGTTCGGGCTCCCGCCGTGCCGAGGTCGCGGCGACGTTCCTAGCGGGCTGCTGCGCTACCTGAGCCCCGGGAGAGCGCCTCCTGCAGGACGTCCCAAGCTAGGACGGCGCATTTCACCCTGATCGGGTACTTGACGACGCCCTTCAGCGCCACCAGCTCGCCGAAAGCGTCCTCGTCGGGTTCGACGTCGCCGGAAAGCATCCCCCGAACGTTCGCCGTGAGCTCCTCGACCTCGCTAACCGTCTTGCCCGCAACGGTCTCCGTCATCATCGACGCGGAGCTCTGACTGATCGAGCAGCCCTGGCCGACGAACGACACCTCCCGGAGCTTGCCGTCCTCGGCGTCCGCGAAAACGGTGATCTCGTCGCCGCAGAGCGGGTTGTTCTTCGAGTGGGTGAGCGCCGCGCCGGGCATCTCGCGCTTGTTCCGCGGGTTCTTGTAGTGATCGAGGATGACTTCCTTGTAGATGTCGTCGAGCGCCACCGGTGTCCTTCCCTAGGCTCCAAAGACCTCGTCGGCCTTGCCGAGCGCGTTCACGAGCGCGTCGACCTCACGCCTGGTGTTGTAGACGTAGAAGCTCGCTCGCGTCGTCGCCGCCACGTTGAACCGCCGCATGACCAACTGGTTGCAATGATGCCCCGCTCGAACCGCGATCCCCTCTTCGTTCAGTACCGTCGCCACGTCGTGCGGGTGGACGTCGCGATAGACGAAGCTCACCGCGCCGCCGCGTTTGGAGACATCGACCGGGCCGAGGATCCGGGCGCCTGCGTCCTGAAGTCGCTCGATCGCGTACGCGGCGATCTCCTCCTCGTGCGCGCGGACGTTCTGCATGCCCAGCGCCTGAAGGTAGTCCACCGCGGCGGCGAGTCCGACCTCCTGCGCGATGTTCATCGTTCCACCCTCGAACTTGCCCGGCACGTCGTTCCACGTCGAGTACTCGCGGTAGACCTCGTGGATCATGTGCCCGCCGCCGATGAAGGGGTCCATCTCCTCGAGCAGCTCGCGCTTGGCGTAGAACCCGCCCGACGCCGTGGGCCCGAGCATCTTGTGTCCCGAGATGGTCAGGAAGTCGCAGTCGAGCACGCGAACGTCCACCGGTACGTGCGGCACGAGCTGTGCGCCGTCCACGACGAGCATCGCGCCGACCGAGTGCGCCGCGTCGGCGAGGAGATGCACCGGCGTAAGCGTTCCGAGCGAATTGGACATGCCGGTAACGGCGAACACCTTGGTTCGATCGGTCAGCGACGACTCGAGCGTTGACAGATCGATCAGCCCGTCGTCGGTGATCGGCAGGTATCGGAGCGTCGCGCCTGTCGCCCGGGCGGCGAGCTGCCACGGCACGATGTTGGAGTGGTGCTCCATGTCCGTGAGGAGGATCTCGTCGCCCTCCTTGAGGAACTTCCTGCCCCACCCGTGCGCGATCGCGTTGATCGACTCCGTCGTGCCGCGGTTGAAGATCACCGTCGCGGGGTCCGTCGCGCCGATGAACGACGCGAGCTTGACCCGCGCCTCCTCGTACAGCTCGGTCGCTTCCTCCGAGAGCATGTAGATACCGCGGTGCACGTTGGCGTTGTGGCGCTCGTAGAACTCGCGCTCGGCGTCGAGCACCGCGCGAGGCTTCTGCGACGTCGCGGCGGAGTCGAGGTACACGAGCGGCTTGTCGCCCACGGTTCGCGACAGGATCGGGAAGTCCGCGCGGACGCGCTCGACGTCCAGTCCCGCCTTTCGCTGCTCGGTTACCGCCACTTCGTCAGCGCTCCTCAGTCGGCGGACGCCGGCACGGTCTCGAGCCCGAGCTCCTTGCGGACGCCCTCGTAGCCCTTCTCCTCGAGCTCATGCGCAAGCTCCTTGCCGCCGGACTTCACGATACGCCCGTCGAGCATGACGTGGACGAAGTCCGGCGTGATGTAGTTGAGGATCCGCTGGTAGTGCGTGATCAGCAACACGCCGAGGTTCGGTCCGATGAGCTGCGCGACTCCGTTCGCGACGGCCTTCAGCGAGTCGATGTCGAGCCCCGAGTCCGTCTCGTCGAGCACCGCGATCTCGGGCTCCAGCACCGCGAGCTGCAGGACCTCGTTCTTCTTCTTCTCCCCGCCCGAGAAACCCTGGTTCACGTAGCGCTGGACCATCGCGTCCTCGACGCCGAGGAGGTCCATCTTCTCCTTCATGTGCTTTCGGAACGCGAGCGCACTGATCTCATCACCCTTGACGTTCTTGTACGCGGTACGAAGGAAGTTCACGACCGAGACGCCTGGGATCTCGACCGGATACTGCATGGCGAGGAACAGTCCCCGCTCGGCGCGCTTGTCGGCGGTGAGGCGGGTGATGTCTTCGCCCTTGAACAGCACGTGTCCCGCCGTCACGGCGTAGCCGGGTCGGCCCATCAGCACGGCCGCGAGCGTCGACTTCCCCGAGCCGTTCGGGCCCATCAGGGCGTGCGTCTCGCCCTGCCGGACGACCAGGTCGATCCCCTTCAGGATTTCCTTTCCCTCGACGGACGCCTCGAGGCCCTTGATCTCGAGCGTCGCCGCTTCGGTCGTCATGTCTGTAGTCGTCATCCTTCTGACACCTCGATCATCACGTCGTCGTTCTCCACTTTGACCGGGAAAACCTCCACGGACTGGGTCGCCGGGAGCGTTCGTGGCCTGCCCGTGTTGAGGTCGAACGTCGACCCGTGCTTCGGGCACTCGACCGTTTCGAAGTCCGCGTCGACATCCCCCTCGTCCAAGAAGTAGTGCGCGTGCGAGCAGATGGCGTCCACGACGCGGAAGCCCTCGTCGCCCAGGTTCACTACGGCGTACGGCCGATGGTCCAGCTCGAACCGCCGAACCTCTCCTTCGGGCACGTCGTCCACGCCGCAAATGCGAACGAGCGCCACGTTCACAACCCCCTCGCCAGCTCGTCCTCGATCGCCGCGACGAGGCCATCACGCACCTCGGGCAGCTCGACGCGGTCGAGCACCTCCTGGAAGAAGCCGAACACGATCAGCCGCTGCGCCTCCTTCTCGGGGATCCCACGGCTCATCAGGTAGAAGAGCTCGTCATCGGACACTGGGCCGACGCTCGCGGCGTGGCCGCATCGCGTGGGGTCGTTCGTGAGGATCTCCAGGTTCGGAACCGAGTGCGCGCGCGCCGTCTCGGACAGCAGGATGTTGCGGTTGGTCTGGTACGCGTCGCACCGGTGGGCCCCCCTCTCGATCACCACCGTCCCGGTGTAGATCGCGTTCGAGCGGTCGCGCATCGCACCCTTGTAGAGAAGGTCGCTGGACGTGCGGGACCCGATGTGATCCTGGATCGAGCGATGGTCGATGTGCTGCTCACCGTCGCCGAAGTACACGCCGAGCATCTCGCTCGAGGCTCCGTCCTCCGCGAGGACGGCCTCGATCTCCGCCCTGGAAAGCGTGCCCCCGAACGCGACGCCGAGCGTCTTGAGCGTCGCGTCGCGCCCGATGCGTGCGCGCTGCACGGCGAGGTGCTGCACGCCGTCGCCGTACTCCTGCAGCGCGACGTAGCGAACGTGCGCGCCCGGACCGACGTGGATCTCGACGATCGCGTCGCTCAACGCCCGCTCGAGCCCGGGCGAGACGTACCGGTCGATGAACGTGACTTCGGCGCCCTCGTCGGCGATGAGCAGCGTCCGGGGGAACACCGCCGACCCGTCCGCGTCGAGATAGGTCAAGGTCTGGATCGGCAGCTCCACTCGAACGTCACGAGGAACGTGCAAGAGCGTGCCGCCGCTGCGGAACGCCGCGTGCAGCGCGGTGAACTTCGAGCGCTCCGTTGACACGAGGTCGTGGAGATACCGCTCGATCAGGTCGGGGCGATCGGCCGCGGCGCGGTCGAGATCGCCGAACCACACGCCCTTGGCCTTCAGCTCGGGCGCGAGGTGCGTCACGACGACCTCGGAGTTCCGCTGGATCTGGAGCCCGTCCCGCTCGCCGACCGTGCCGGCGGAGGCGAGGATCTCATCCGGGACGTCGTCGAGGTTGTCGGCTTGTCCCCCCTCGGCGAACGGACGCAGGTCGAAGTCGAACCCCTCCAGGTCCGTGTACCGCCATTCCTCGGTCTCCTGCGACGGGATGGGGAGCGCGAGGAACTCGTCGAACGCCTGCTTGCGAAGCGTCTCCACGAACGGCGCGGGGGACGGGAGCGCCGCGAGGGCCTCCTCGTCGAACCCCGTCTTCGTCGTTTGCGTCATCTCGTCACCATCCATGCAAGAGGGCAGACCGCGCGGCCTGCCCTCGTCCGGTCCCGCGCCCGCGACGGCCGCTAGCCGATCGCGCCCTCCATCTGCAGCTCGATCAGGCGGTTGAGCTCGACCGCGTACTCCATCGGGAGCTCTCGCGTGATGGGCTCGATGAAGCCGTTCACGATCATCGCGGAGGCCTCGGCCTCGGAGAGGCCCCGGCTCATCAGGTAGAACAGCTGGTCCTCGCCGATCCGGGCGACGCTCGCCTCGTGCCCCAGCTGCGCCGTCTCCTCCTCGACCTCGACGTACGGGTACGTGTCGGACCGCGACTCCTCGTCGAGGATCAGCGCGTCGCACCGCACCATCGACTTCGCGTGGTCGGCGCCGGGCTCGACGCGGACGAGGCCGCGGTAGCCGGTGCGGCCGCCACCCTTGCTGACGGACTTGCTCGTGATGATCGACGTCGTGTTCGGCGCGGCGTGGATCGCCTTGCCCCCGGCGTCGGTGTGCTGCCCCTCGCCCGCGAACGCGACCGACAGGACTTCTCCCCGTGCGCCCTTGCCGAGCAGGTAGATCGACGGGTACTTCATCGTCACCTTCGAGCCGATGTTGCCGTCGATCCACTCCATGACGGCGTCCTCGTACGCGGCGGCGCGCTTGGTCACCAGGTTGTACACGTTGTTCGACCAGTTCTGGATCGTCGTGTACCGCACGCGCGAATTCTTCTTGGCGATGATCTCGACCACGGCCGAGTGCAGCGAGTCGCGCGTGTAGATCGGCGCGGAGCACCCCTCGACGTAGTGCACGTAGCTGCCCTCGTCCGCGATGATCAGCGTCCGCTCGAACTGCCCCATCGCCTCGGCGTTGATGCGGAAGTACGCCTGGAGCGGGATGTCGACGTGCACGCCCGGCGGAACGTAGATGAATGAGCCCCCGGACCACACGGCCGAGTTCAGCGCGGCGAATTTGTTGTCGTTTGGCGGGATGATCGTCCCGAAGTACTCCTTCACGATGTCCGGGTGATCACGCAGTCCCGAATCCATGTCCGTGAAGATGACGCCCATCGCGTCGAGCTCGTCCTTGATCTTGTGGTAGACGACCTCGCTCTCGTACTGGGCTGACACGCCGCCGAGGAACTTCTTCTCCGCCTCGGGGATGCCCAGCTTGTCCCACGTGCCGCGGATGTCCTCCGGAAGGTCGTCCCAGCTCTGCGCCTGCTTCTCGGTTGAGCGGATGAAGTAGTAGATGTCGTCGAAGTCGATGCCCGAGAGGTCTGCGCCCCACCACGGCATCGGGCGTCGCTCGAAGTGCTTCAGGGCCTTCAACCGGAACTTCCGCATCCAGTCGGGCTCGTCCTTCAGGGCCGAGATCTCCTCGACGACACGCGCATCGAGACCCTTCTTCGGCTCGAAGACCGAATGCGAAGGGTCGTTCCAGCCGAAGCGATAGCCCTTGGAAAGCTCCTTGAGGTGTTCTTCCTGGCTGACGGCCACGGGAATCCTTTCCGACTGCCCACGGATGGCGGGTTCCGTCGCATCCAGGATACCCGCGCCCGACGACCAAAGTCTATCTGGGTGATCGGATTACGGCCAAGCGTTTCCGCAGGTCAGGAGGGTGGGACTCCGCCGCTCTCGAACGCGGACGTCATCCCCGCTCCATGGCCTCCTGGATCTGCGCCCTGAGCTCGGCCAGTGAGTCCTGGAGCTGCTCCCACGCCTGCCGGGCCTCGCCACTCGCCTCCTCGCCAGCGGCTTCGGCATCGGCCTGGAGCTCGGCAGCGCGCCGCTCGAGCTCCCGATACGCCTCCTGTGCGCGCTCTCCGGATAGTTCGGCGATGCGATCGAGCTCGGCGGAGATGTCATCGATGCCGGCGCTGATCTCGTCGACGATCGGCTCCGCGGCCTCCTCGACCCGATCGCGCACGGTGCCCAGTGCGTCCAGCGCGTCGTCGGCCGAGTGTTCCAGGTCCGAGATGGCCGCGTCGGTATCACACGCGGTCCCGACGGCAAGGATCGCAGCCACCAACACGAACGTGGCCACCCGCGTGGCGCGATCGAAACTCATCGAATGGAACCTACCCAAGGGCTCGTTGCACTACGCCTGCCGTCGCGGCGAGCGACGCGTTCCGAGTCGACTACGCCTTCTCGACCGGCGCGCCGACGAGCGAGCCGTACTCGGTCCACGAGCCGTCGTAGTTCTTCACGTTGCGGTAACCGAGCAGCTCGGTCAGCGCGAACCACGTGTGCGAGCTCCGCTCACCGATCCGGCAGTACGCGATGATCTCCCGGTCGTCGGTCACGCCCTCGGTCTCGTACAGAGCCCGCAGTTCGTCTGCGCTCTTGAAGGTCCCGTCCTCGTTCGCGGCCTTCGCCCACGGAACGTTCGCCGCGCCGGGGATGTGCCCCGGCACCTGGGCCTGTTCTTGCGGTAGGTGATCCGGCGCGAGCTTCTCCCCCCGAAACTCCTCGGGCGAGCGGACGTCCACGAACGCGGCGTCCGCGAGCTTCGACAGCACCTGGTCGCGGAGCGCTCGGATCTCGTCTCGCTCGGGCGCCGTCAGCGTGATGCCCGTGAGCTGGTATGACGGGACGTCCTGCGTGAGCTCCCGGCTCTCCAACTCCCATTTCTTGCGGCCGCCGTTCACAAGCTTCACGTTGTCGAACCCGCGGAGCTTCAGGATCCAGTACGCGTACGCCGCGAACCAGTTGTTGTTGCCGCCGTACAGCACGACCGTGGTGTCATCGCCGACGCCTGCGCGCGAGAGCAGTTCCGAAAGTTCCGCCCGGCTGACGTAGTCGCGTCCAACCTTCGTGTGCAGGTCGCTGTTCCAGTTCCATCCGACCCCACCCGAGATGTGGCCCTTGTCGTACGCGGAGGTGTCCTCGTCGACCTCGATGATCCTGATGTTCTCGTCGTTCAGGTGCGCCTCGAGCCAGTCGGTCTCGACGAGCGCATCGGGGTTCTTGTATCCGGCCATGCCCACTCCTTCCGCGACAAGCAATTTCCGACTCGTGAACTAGGAATTGCAGGTGCGAGTCAACCGTCGGGCCTCACGAGTGTCAAGACGGTTATCGGCCGCGGCGACCGCAGCCCGGGTGGCTTCAGAAGTAGCCCAGGGCGGCTTTGGCCTCTTCCGACATCATCTCGGGGCTCCACGGGGGCCGAAGGACCATCTCGGCGTCGAAACCCGACACGCCCGGCACGTTGGCCATCAATGACTGCATCTGCTGTTCGATCAGTGGCCCGATCGGGCAGCCCATGGTGGTCAGCGTGTATTCGACGTGCACGAAACCCTCCTGCGAGATATCCACGTCGTAGACCAGGCCGAGGTCCACGATGTTGATCCCCAACTCCGGATCCACGACGTGCTTGAGAGCCTCGAGGACCCGGTCCTCGGACACGACCTCGCCGTCGGCACGATCTGCGTCTCCGGCGTCGGCCTCACGGCCCTGATCGGCCTCGATCACGGAATCGCGGGTTTCGTCCACGTACATCCTCGTTCCTTCGGCGGACTTCTGCCTCTATCCTATGGGACGCTCTTCGGCCAACGACTATTCCGTGAGATCCATGAGCGACGAACAGAGAATCCGCGTGCTCATCGTGGACGACCATCCCGTCACCCGGGAAGGACTCCACGCCGCCCTGGATCTGGCGAAGGACGTCCTGATCGTCGGCGAGGCAGAGAGCGGAGAGGACGCGGTCAGCAAGGTCGGCGAGCTCAGCCCGGACATCGTGTTCATGGACGTTCGGATGCCCGGCATGAATGGGATCGAGGCGACCAAGGCGATTCGGGAGGCCTCGCCCACGACACGGGTCATCCTGTTCACCGTCGACGAGTCGCGTGCTTCGATCTCCGAGGCGATCCA
>DASUQY010000296.1:0-2622 GCA_036280315.1 Actinomycetota bacterium | reverse complement strand
GTACCTGATCGCGGCGCTCCTCGGACGGCCGGAGCACTGGACGATGTCAGTCTTCATCTCCGAACAGGCGTCGTTCAACGCGAAAGAGCCGTTCGCGTCGGCGATGGAGATCTTCCTCACGGCCCTTTCCCTGATCGTGGTCGGCGTCGTCGCGCTGATCGAGTCGCGGACCCGCAGAGTCGCCTGATGCGTGCCCTCAAGTGGTTCGTGACGGCGTTCACGATCGTGTTCCTGTTCGCCCCGCTCGTGGTGGTTGCGATCGTCTCGATCAACGAGAACCGGTACATGGACTTCCCTCCCGAAGGGTTCTCTCTCGCGTGGTACGGCGCACTATGGACCGACGCCGAATGGCGCGACGCGATCGTCACCAGCCTCGTCATCGCCACCGCAAGCGCGGCCCTCGCCGTGGCCGTCGCTACGCCTCTCGCCTACGTGCTCCGGGCGTACCGGATCCGCCTCACGCCGCTCCTGTACTCGGTGGGCATCCTGCCGTTCTTGCTGCCGCCGGTGATCACCGCGCTCGCCCTGCAGGTGTTCTGGAACGCCACCGGGCACGTCGGCCGCATCGAGAACGTGATCATCGCCCACGGGATCTTTTTCTCGACCTTGCCGCTGATCGCGATCTCGCTCGGCATGGAGACGATGGACCCGGCGCTCAGAGAGGCCGCGCAGACGCTCGGGGCGAATCCGCGGACGACGTTTCGAACGATCACGCTGCCGCTGCTCGTGCCGTCTATGGTCACGGGCTACGCCGCTGCGTTCGTGCTGTCGCTGAACGAGTACATCATCTCGTTCCTCGTCGCCGGGTTCTCTGTCCAAACGCTGCCGATCAAGATCTTCAACAGCTTGCGCTACGGGTTCACGCCGACGATCGCGTCGGTGACGATCGTGTTCATCGTCGTCGCCGCGACGGTGTTCACGTTCGCAGCGATGTTCGGGAACCTCCTCAGGTTCCTCGGTGCGGATCCCGCGATGCTCGAGCGCGAGCGCGGCTGAGCGGGCTACGTCCGGAGCTTCTCCAGACGCCGAGCGGCTTCCTCCAGGGTCTCGAGCTTCTTACAGAACGAGAACCGAACGAGCGCGTGACCGAGCGAAGGATCGGAGAAGAACGACGAGCCCGGCACGACGGCCACCCCGATCTCCTGCGTCAGGTGTTCGGCCGTCTGCGTGTCGTCGCCTAGGCCGAGGTGCGAGATACCCGCCATCACGTAGTACGCGCCTCGCGGCGGCTGGGCCTCGAACCCGTGATCCCACAGGGTCTTCATCATGAGCTCTCGCCGGTCGGCGTACTCCTCCGCCATGCGCGCGTAGTACGTGTCCGGCAGGTTGAGGGCCGTCGCACCGGCGTGCTGCAGCGGCGTCGGCGCGCCGACCGCCAGGAAGTCGTGGACCTTGCGGATCCCCGGTACGAGCGCTGGCGGCGCGATCGCCCAGCCGACGCGCCATCCGGTCACGGCGTACGTCTTGGACAGCGCGCTGATCGTGACCGTTCGGTCCTCCATGCCGGGGACCGTGGCGATCGGCACGTGCTGCGCGCCGTCGTAGACGATGTGCTCGTAGATCTCGTCGGTGAACGCGATCACGTCCCACTTCTGACAGAGGCCCGCGATCCGCTCGAGCTCTTCGCGCGTGAACACCTTTCCGGTCGGGTTGTTCGGTGTGTTGACAACGATTCCCCGCGTGCGCGGCCCGAACGCCTCTTCCAACTCGCGGTCGTCGAACGTCCACTCGGGCGCCCGGAGCGGGACGTACCGCGGCACCGCGCCCGACAAGATCGTGTCCGGTCCGTAGTTCTCGTAGTACGGCTCGAAGATCACGACCTCGTCGCCCGGATCGATCACGCCGAGCAGCGACGAGATCATCGCCTCGGTCGACCCACACGTGACGCAGAGCTGCGCCAATGGATCAACGTGCATTCCATACCGGCGCTCGTAGTGCGCGGCGATCGCGCCCCGGAGCTCCGGCTCGCCCCAAGTGATCGGGTACTGGTTCAGGTCAGCGTCGATGGCGTCCTTGGCTGCCTGCTTCACTTCCTCGGGCGCGGGGAAATCGGGGAAGCCCTGCGCGAGATTGATGGCGTCGTGCTCCATGGCGAGGCGCGTCATCTCGCGGATCACGGACTCGGTGAACGACTCGGTGCGCCGGGAGGGACGGACGTTCGACATGGGCGGATGCTAGCTCTTGGGTCGGTCGCATCACCGTCCTCGAGCTGGTGAGCTCGGATCGGTCCATGTGTCTCACCGATCGTCAGCGTGTAGTTTCGATGTCTCGTGCCCGGGGAAGACGTGCACGAGAGCCCTGCGCGCGGGCGAGTGGAGAGCGCGATTGAGATAGGTTTCGCTGCCCATCCACCCGGGGCAGCGCCCAGAGGGGAGTGCGGTGGGCGCCTTCCGGAGCATCAGACCAGGTCCCATTCACAGGATGCGGGACGGAGCTCACCTCGCCCTCGAGCGAGCGCGGAACCCTACTCGGGACGCAATGTTCCGCTTCGCTGCCGTGGGTATCGCCAGCCTCGTAGCGTTGGCTGGGCTCCTCGCGGTGCTTGGTGCGTCCAGAGTTCCATGGGTTGGTGGAGGCGCGACTGCCGACGAAGCGGAAGCGGGCGACGGATCCGTGCCTACT
>DASUQY010000295.1:0-4677 GCA_036280315.1 Actinomycetota bacterium | reverse complement strand
GGTAGAGCGCGATGCGGCCTTCTGCCCCGCTCACCGCTCAGCGGCCCCGGCCGGCGCGAACGGATGTTCGTCGATGTCGTCCACCCGCAGCCACAGCTCTTGGGCGGCGGCCTGGCTGTAGGCCCGTGGCTCGGCCTCGACCATGAGGACGAGCCTCCGGTCGCGAACGACGACCGAGCCGCGGACGACAACGTCGCGGACGTCTCGAGCCGACAGCCCGAACATCCAGTGCCCTGCGAGATTCTCTGCGGTCAGCGGCGTCGGCGGATCGTAGTCGAGCACGACGAGATCGGCCGGCGCGCCGGGCTCGATGCGGCCGAAGAGCGGCTCGTCTAACTGTTCCCCCACGAAGCGGGCTCCCGCGGCCAGCCGCCCAAGGATCCACCCAGGCGAGATCGACGCGTCATCCTCGTGCGCGCGCCAGTACGCCGTCTTGGACTCGGCGAACATGTCGCCGTCGATCCCGTCGGTCCCCAGTGCCACCCGGTCGCCGAGCCTTCCCACCGGTGCGCGGCCGACGCGGTTGTTCATGTTGGAGCGCGCGTTGTGAGCGACCCACGCGCCGCTCTCTCGGATCAGCTCGATCTCCTGTTCGTCGACGTGCACGCAATGCGCGAGCAGCGAGCGGTCGGAGAGCGCGCCGACGTCGGCGAGGCGCTCGATCACGCGTCGACGGAAGCGAGCCTCGCTGTCCCGCGCGTCGACCGCGTCCTCGGCGACGTGCACGTGGATACCGACGTCGAACTCGTCCGCGAGTGACACGCACGCGGCGAGCGTCTCCGCCGACAGCGTGAACGACGCGTGCGCACCGACCATCGTCCGGAGCAGCGGCTCCACATGCCCCGCCGACGCGTGCTCTTTCAGTCGCAGCTGCGTCTCCTCGAGGCCGGCGGCCGCGCGGTCGAGCCCGTCGCGGTCGGTGACCTCGTAGCAGAGGATCCTTCGGGCGCCGAGGCCGCGCAGCCCACGGTCCAGCCATTCAAGCGACCGGTCGATCGCGTTCGGTGAGGCGTGATGATCCACGATCGTCGTCGTCCCGGCGAGGAGGGCATCGGCTCCGCCGACGAAGGCCGAGTGGAGGATCGACGACTCGTCGAGTGCCCGGTCGAGGCGCCACCAGACACGCTGGAGGACCTGCAGGAAGTTCTGGGGTGGCTCGAGCCGGTACGGCATCCCCCTTGCGAGCGCCGAGTACAGGTGGTGGTGCGCGCAGACGTTGCCGGGGATAACCAGGCAGCCGGTGCAGTCGATCGCGTCGGCCCCAGGCTCGGCATCGTCCTCGGCCGAGACTCGTCCGTTCACCACCGTGACGTTGCTCGGTCGGAGGGACGGCGGGTCGAGGGACGTAAGGACTGTGCCTCCCCGCAGGACGAGGCTCATCCTGTCTCCGTCCGCCTCACTCGGTCTCGGTGCGGCGGGCGCTCCCTGCGAGTTTCGGCACGAGGGCCACCGCCGCGGCGGAGTCGCGCATCGGCAGCTGCGTTCTCCACCGACCGTCGAATGCCTTCAGCGCGCCGGCGACGGCAGCTGCTGTCGGGACCAGGCCGATCTCGCCGACGCCCTTCGCGCCGTACGGTCCTTCGGGTTGCGCGACCTCGACGACGATCGTTTCGACGTCGGGCATCCGGGGAGCGGGGATGATCCCCAGCGACTTGAGCGTGTTCGTCGTGGGCACCCCGCCCTCAACGGCGAACTCCTCGGTGAGCGCGAACCCGAGGCCCATGTGCACCGCGCCCTCGACCTGCCCCTCGATGAGCGTCGGGTTGATCGCGCGACCGACGTCGTGGGCGGCGACGACTCTGTCGATCCGTCCGTCGTCGTCCAGGATCACCACCTGCACCGCCCACGAGTACGCGAAGTGGGTGACCGGGTTCGCGACGTCCTCGCCGGGCTTGTTCGTCCAGTCGACCACGACCTCGCCGTGGAACTCTTGTCCGGCGAGGTCCTCGATGCGGTTGCCATTCAGCTCCGCCTTCAACGCGGTCGCGGCCTGCTGGATCGCGCGCCCCCCGAGCACGGTCGAACGCGACGCCGTCGTCTGACCGGTGTCGAGCTCCCGCATCGTGTCGACGACGACGTGCACGCGATCGGCGGTGAGGCCGAGCTCCTCGCACACGATCTGCAGGAGCGCCGTGTGCACCCCCTGCCCCATCTCGGTCCACGAATGGAACAGCGTCACGGTGCCGTCCACCTCGGCCCGTAGGATCGCCCGCCCCCGTTCGATCAACCCGTTGCCGATGCCGGTGTTCTTCACGCCGCAGCCGATCCCCGCGTACTTCGCGTCGCGGTGCACGTCCCGCACGGCCTCGAGGCATGCCTTGATGCCGACGCCCTCCCCGAGCACCTGTCCGGTTCCGAACGGCTCGCCGACGTCGAGCGCGTTCCGCCAGCGCATCTCCCACGGGTCGATGCCGACGCGCTCGGCGAGGCGGTCGAGCATCCCATCGATGGCGAACACAACCTGGTTCACGCCGAACCCGCGCATTGCGCCGGCCGGCGGGTTGTTCGTGTAGACCGCCGTCGATTCGATGTCGACGGCGTCGAACCGATAGGCGCCGCAGGCGTGTCCCGCGGCGCGCTCGAGCACCTTGTCGCCGACGCTCGCATACGCGCCGGTGTCCCCGACGATCCGAGCCCGCACGGCGGTCAGACGCCCTTCGTCGTCGCACCCGACCGTGTACGTCATCGTCAGCGGGTGGCGCTTGGGGTGGAACCGGATGCTCTCGGCGCGGCTCATCGTGAGCAGGACGGGACGGCCGGTGGCGACGGCGCCTAGCGCCGCGTGGCACTGGACGTTCAGGTCCTCCTTGGCGCCGAACGCTCCCCCGTTCGCGACCTGCGTGACACGTACGCGCTCCTCCGGCCAGCCAAGGAACGACGCGATCTGATGCCGGTCCTCCCACACGCCCTGACCTTGCGACGAGACGTGCAGTGTGCCGTCGGACTGGGGAACCGCGAGCGCCGATTCGGGCTCGAGAAAGGCGTGCTCGATGAACTGCGTTCGGAACGTCTCGGTCAGCACGTGGGTCGAGCGTTGGAGCCCTGCGTCGACGTCGCCGCGACGAACGATCGACGTCGAGAGCACGTTGCCGTTCTCGTGTAGTCGCGGCGCGTCGGGCTCCAGCGCCGCGAACGGGTCCGTGACCGGTTCGAGCACCTCGTACTCGACGTCGACGAGCTCGGCGGCCTCGCGTGCGTGGTGGCGGCCCTCCGCGACGACGACGGCAAGGACGTCGCCGATGTACCGCGTGATTTCGCCCTCGGCGATGATCTGCGGCCAGTCCTTGGTGATCGCGCCCTGAACGCGTTGACCGGGGACGTCGCCCGCCAACAGCACCGCGACGACGCCCGGATGCGCGCGAGCCCGCCCGACGTCGATCCGCATCACTCGCGCTCGGGGGTGGTCGGAGAACCGGAGCGCGCCGTGCAGCATCCCGGGCGCCGCCAGGTCGTTCACGTACGGCTTGTCGCCGAGGGCCAGCTCCCGTCCTTGGTAGCGAGCGGTCCGCGAACCGATCCGACCCGACAGGTCCGGTTGGGGCATCGGCTCGCCGAGACGCGACCGCGCGACCATCTCGACCGCGTCGACGATCTTGATGTACCCGGTGCACCTGCATAGGTTCCCGGCGAGCGAGCGTCCGATCTCCTCGCGTGAGGGTGATTGGTTCTTCGCCAGCAGGCCCTCGGCCTTCATCACGATCCCCGGCGAGCAGAACCCGCACTGCGAAGCGCCGGAGACGACGAACCCGTCAGCCCACCGGTCACGCTCCTCCGGTGGGAGACCTTCTTGTGTCATCACCTGACGCCTCGCCGCGCGCTCGGCTTTCTGCGCGCACGAGACGACGGCCTTGCCGTCGATCAGCACCGTGCAGGCGCCGCACGAGCCCTCCGGCGCGCACCCGTCCTTCACCGAGGTGACACCGAGGTCCTCACGGAGCACGTCGAGCAGGCTCGCGCCCGGTCGAACGTCGACCGACACCGCGCGCCCATTCAGCGTGAAGTCCACGTCACTTCCCTCCAGCGGCCACAACGTAGCGCTCGGGAAACGCGGCGTACCACGCCGCCGCGAGCGGGAGGTGATCGACCGGACACTGGTCGTCCACGCTGTGCGCATACACCTCGTTCGCCGGTCCGAACCCGATCGTGGGGATCTCGAGCTTCCCTGCGCTCGACACGCCGTTCGTCGAGAACACCCATCGGCCGATCTGTGGCGTCATCCCGAGGGCACGCTCCGAGGTCTCGACCGCAGCGCGAACGCCGTGATGATCCTCCGGCGTCACCCACGTCCGGAAGTACTTGTCGGTCGAGAGGGTCAGCCCTGTGTACGCCCGCCCCTCGTACGTGAGCAGCTCCACCGTCGCGGCACCCTCCTGCACGGCGGGCAGCGCCTCGAGCTCCGTCCGAGCCGACTCGACCGTCTCTCCAATCGTCAGGCGCCGGTCCAGGTAGATCGTGCAACCGTCGGGCACGGCGTTCAACGAGGGCGTCTGGGCGTCGATCTTCGATACGACCACCGTTCCCTTCCCCAGGAACGGATCGGACGCGAGTCGTTCGTTCAGGGCCTCGATCTGCTCGACGATCGGCGCCATCCGGTAGATCGCGTTCACCCCGCGCTCTGGCGCCGACGCGTGCGCCGCCCGTCCCGTCGTGTGGAGCGCGAACTCGGCGCGCCCGCGA
>DASUQY010000294.1:0-5225 GCA_036280315.1 Actinomycetota bacterium | reverse complement strand
TGCTTCCCCAGGGCCGAATGGGAGACGCGAGCGGTTGAGGTTCACGGCCGCCCCATCTCCGACGCCGAGTCACGTGCCTACGCCCGCATGTTCTTCGGCAAGGCCGAGGCCGTCGACCTCGACGGCCAAGGACGGTTGCTGATCCCGCAGCGGCTCCGCGCCGAGGTCGGGATCCGCAAGGAGCTCGTCGTGCTCGGCGTCTTCGACCGGATGGAGATCTGGGATCGCGAGACGCACGAGCGGTACGAGTCCGGGCACGGCGGCGCCTATCGAGCCGGCACGCTCGCACCAGGGGGGAGCACATGAGAGGGAACGGTGCGCTCGGCCGGGAGGTTCGACAGAGCCTCTCGTTGATCGCGATGACGGCCGCGACGATGGTCCTCTACCTCGGTGTCGGCCTGCTCGCCGTCCGCCTCCTCGGGTGAGGGGATCGAAGGGGAGCACAGTGAGCCAAGCGAACGTCCTGTGGCCGGATTGGCGGGCTCGTGTGGGCCGGGCATGAGCCGGTCATGGCGGACGAGGTCGTCCGATTCCTCGGCGGTCGAGGAACCGTGATCGACATGACGCTCGGCGCGGGGGGACACGCGGAGGCGCTCTTGGAGGCGGGCGTTCGACGCCTGATCGGGATCGATCGCGACCCGAACGCGGTCGAGACCGCAACGTCCCGTCTGTCGCGGTTCGGCGACCGCTTCACCGCCGTTCGGACCCGGTTCTCACAGCTGCCCGCGGTGAACCGGGTCGACGGCGTCCTGTGGGACCTCGGCGTGAGCTCGATGCAGCTCGATCGCACGGAACGCGGCTTTTCCTATCGGAACGACGGTCCGCTCGACATGCGGATGGAGGCCGAGGGCGAAAGCGCGATGGACATCGTGAACACAGCACCGGAGGAGGAGCTCGCGAGGATCCTGTTCGAGTTCGGCGAGGAGCGTCGGTCGCGCCGTGTCGCGGCGGCCATCGTCCGGGCGCGGACGCGGTCGCCGATCACGACGACCGGTGAGCTCGCTCGGGTGGTCGCGGGCGCCCTGGGAGCGCGGCGGGGAGGCCCCCACCCCGCGCGCCGCACGTTTCAGGCGCTCCGCATCGCGGTCAACCGGGAGCTGGAGGACCTCGCCCTCTCCCTGCCTCGGGCGGCGGAGGCCCTCGCTCCCGGTGGCCGCATCGTCGCGATCTCGTATCACTCGCTCGAGGACCGGATCGTCAAGCGCTTCGTCAACGAACGCGATGACCTCGAACCGCTCACCAAGAAGCCGCTCCGCCCCTCGAAGCGAGAACAGGAACGGAACCCGCGCTCCCGCTCGGCGAAGCTGCGCGCGGCAGAGAAACGAGCCGACGCAGCATGAGCACCCCCGCCCGCAAGCTGACCCCTCCGCGTCCGGTCGACCGGAGGACACCGGGCGGTCGTGGCGGAGCAGGGGCTCATGAACGAGCGCAGCGAGCACATGTGGTGGCCCATGGGATGGAACGTCCGCGGCGACGTCACATTCACAACCGTGCGGTTCCACCGAACCGACGGCGGAAGCAGCACCGGCTGGGCTTCGCGGTGTTCGCGTCCGCGCTCGTGGCCTCGATGGTCCTCGGCATCGTCGTCTTACACGCGCTGCTCGCGCAGCAGTCGTTCCGCCTCGCCGATGCGGAGCGGGAGATCGATCAGCTCGGCGTCGAGCGTCTCGAGCTCCTGCGCGCGCAGGCCACCCTGTCCGCTCCGGGTCGGATCGCCGATTGGGCGTTCCGGCACGGCATGCGTCTCCCCGACGACATCCGGATCCTTCGCGCGCCGGAGGGCTCGGGCGATCCGTCCGGAGCGGTCACCACCTTCGGCGACGCGACCGACGAAGCGTCCACGACGGACGCGGCTCGAGCTTCAGCGCCTTCGGAGAACGGCTGATCCGGCGTGGCGCGTCCACCGATCGGCCGTCTCGTCGCGCTGCTCACCGTCATGACGCTCGCGCTCGTCGCGATCGTGGTTCGCCTCGGCGTGCTCGCGGTGGGTCAGGCCGGGCACATGAAGGATCGGGCGGCCGACCAACGTCTTCGGACCTTCGTGCTGCCAGCCGATCGAGGCGAGATCCTCGACGCGAACGGTCGCCGACTCGCGCTCTCGATGCCCGCGACCGACGTGTATGCGGACCCGCGATATGTCGACGATCCGTGGGACACGGCGACTCAGCTGGCGCCGATCCTCGACCAACAGGTGGGCGCGCTCGTCGAGGAGCTCTCGACGGATACGACGTTCGTGTACCTCGACCGTCAGGTCGCCCCCGAGGTGACCGAACGCATCGCGGATCTTGCGCTCCCGGGGATCGGGTTCCTCGACGTCACCGAGCGCTTCTACCCGGCGGGACCGGTCGGCGGACAGGTCGTCGGCTTCGTCGGTGTCGACGGCGAAGGGCTCGCCGGCCTCGAGCTCCAGTATCAGGACCTCCTGGCCGGGACGCCCGGCCGGCGGACGGTGGAGATCGGTCGCGATGGCCAACCGATCGCGAGCGGCGTGTTCGATGAGCGGCCGCCGGTCTCCGGATGGTCCATCGTCACGACGATCGACCGCGACCTGCAGTTCCAGGTGCAGGCGCTACTGGAGGAGGCCGTCCAGCAACAGCGGGCGAAGGGCGGAACCGTCGTCGTTCTGGAGCCGGGGACCGGCGACGTGCTCGCCATGGCGAGCTACCCGTGGTTCGATCCCAACGCCCTCGGCGAAGCTGCGCCGGGCACGATCCGCAACCGCGCGATCACCGACGCGTACGAGCCAGGATCGACGAACAAGGTCATCACCGCCGCCGCCGCCCTCGAGGAACGCGCGCTGCCGCTCGATCAGTTGCTCTCGGTCCCGTGGACGATGCGGGTCGGAGACTTCACGATCCACGACGCGGAGTCGCACACGTTGCAACAGATGATGCTCGGCGACGTCATCGCGCGCTCGAGCAACATCGGCGCGGTCCAGGTGGCCAACGAGGTCGGTTCGAACGACATGGCGGCGTACCTGGCGCGGTTCGGTCTCGGCAGCGAGACGGGGATCGGGTTCCCCGGCGAGTCGAGTGGCATCACGGTGCCGTTCTACAACTGGGACGAGGTGATCTTGGCGACGACCGCCTACGGACAGGGCATCACCGCCACACCTCTGCAGATGGCGTCGGTGTTCGCGACGATCGCCAACCACGGACGTTGGGTGCGTCCCCGTCTCGTTGAGGCGAGGATCGACCCCGAGGGCGTCCGGCACGACGCCGCGGCGTCTCCCGAACGCAGGGTCGTGTCGCGAAGCACCTCGTTGAACGTCGCCCGCATGCTGGCCTTCGCCGTCGAGCACGGCACGGGAAAGAACGCGTCGGTTCCGGGGTATCAGGTTGCCGGGAAGACGGGGACCGCACGGATTCCGCGGCATGGCGAACCCGGTTACCTGGAGGGACAGTACATGGCGTCGTTCATCGGGTTCCTGCCGGCGCGGGACCCGTCGGTCGTGATCGCAGCCATCCTCGATCGGCCCGCTCAACGCTACGGAAGCGTCGCGGCGGCGCCGCTGTTCCAGCGAGTCGCGCGCGCTGCGATCGCTCAGCTCCGAATCGAGGCCACCGAGCCGCTCAGTCCGCCCCCGCACGCGCTGCCGGCGGCATGAGCCGCACGCCGGTCGCGGCTGACCAGGCGGTACGCTCAACGTCCGTGGCCCCTCTCCCGTCCGACCCGGCCACGGCCCGCCTGTCGGACGTGCTCGCGGACGTCGAGGCGATCGATGTCCGGGGCGACGCAGGCGTCCCCGTGACGTCGCTGTGCTACCGATCCGACGAGGCGTCGGCCGGCTCGCTGTTCTTCTGCGTTCCGGGTGGGCAGCGCGACGGCCACGAGTTCGCTGCGAGTGCCGTGATCCGCGGCGCAACGTCCCTGGTGCTCGAACGGTGGCTTCCGGTGAACGCCGTTCAGGTCTGCGTGCCGTCGGTTCGGGCATCGATGGGACCGGTCTCCGCGGCATTCCACGGACATCCCGCCGATCGGATGACGCTGGTCGGCGTGACCGGCACGAACGGCAAGACGACCACGACGTACCTCCTGGAGGCGGTGTTCCGACACGCCGGACGTATTCCCGGCGTCGTCGGGACGACGGGCGTTCGCATCGACGGCCGCTCCGTGCCGTTCCCGCGGACCACTCCGGAGGCACCCGACCTCCAGCGGCTGCTCGCACAGATGGTCGAGGCGGGCGTCGATGCCACCGCGATGGAGGTCTCATCGCACGGGCTGCACCAGCATCGGGTCGGCGGCATGCGCTTCGACATCGCCGTATTCACCAACCTCACGCAGGACCACCTGGACTATCACGCGTCGATGGCGGAGTACTTCGAGGCGAAGGCACGTCTGTTCGCGCCGGAGGTGAGCGAGGTCGCGGTAGTGAACAACGACAGCGAACACGGCAGGCGGATCGCCGGCCGCATCCCAACGATCTTGTACGGGATGGGCGAGGGAGCCGAAGTCCGCGCGACTGAAATCGAGACGACCCAGCACGGCTTGTCGTTTCGCGTCGGCGACGTGCAGGTTCGCTCGCCGTTGCGAGGGGAGTTCAACGTCGAGAACTGTCTCGCGGCGCTCGCGACTGCACGCGCGTTGCACATCGACCTGAACGTCGCCGCGGCGGCCATCGGAACCGTTCGCGGTGTGCCCGGTCGGGTCGAGCCCGTCGAGGCGGGTCAGGAATTCCTCGTGCTGGTCGATTACGCGCACTCGCCCGACAGCCTGGAGAACGTTCTTCGCGCCGCGCGGCCGCTCGCGACGGGACGGCTGCTGGTCGTGTTCGGTTGTGGGGGAGACCGCGACCGCGCGAAACGCCCGCTGATGGGCGGAGTCGCCACATCGAACGCAGACCTCGCGGTCATCACGAGCGACAACCCGCGGAGCGAGGACCCAGCCGAGATCATCGCGGAGATCGAATCGGGGGTGGCCGCCGGCGGAGGTGCGTACGTCGTCGAGCCCGACCGCCGCTCGGCGATCCGTTTCGCGATGTCGGAGGCACGAACGGGAGACGTCGTCGTGATCGCCGGGAAGGGTCACGAGACCTATCAGGAGCTGGCCGACCGGACGATCGCGTTCGACGACCGCGAGGTCGCGGCGGAGGAGATCCGCGCGCTGGGCACGGGGAGCGCGTGATCCCACGTTCGCTCTCGGAGGTCGCGGCCGCCGTCGACGGGCGGCTCTTCGGCGACGATGCGACGGCCGATTCGGTGAGCACCGACAGCCGGGTGGTCCGG
>DASUQY010000293.1:0-2239 GCA_036280315.1 Actinomycetota bacterium | reverse complement strand
ACCGCGGCGTCGCCAGGGGAACGACACGACGATCTCGTCGGCCCCGGGCCCGGGCCGGCCTCGGACGGCCAGGCGGATGTTGCCCTCCGTGGCCAGCCGGCGCGCCAGCGTCGCGCCGAGCCGCGCAACCGCGCGCCGGCGCTGCTCCGTGTTCGGGCGGCCGGGTCGCGAGACCAACCGCGTCAACTCGAGCACCCGCGCGAAGCGTTCCTCCCGCATCGCGAGCCAGCCGCGCACGCGCATCTGCACCTTGATGGCAGGTCGCGGGAAGTACAGGTTCGGCCCGTCGAGCACGCGGAGCTCCACCAGCTCGGCGCGCGGCTCAGCCATCGCTACGCGACCTCGTCCGCGCGGTAGCGGCGGAGCGATGGCACGAGCCAGGCAACCAGCCCCGCTCCCACGATGCACAGCAAGCCGCCGGAGACGATCGACACGGTCGGCGTGAACGCCGATGCGACGAGCCCGGCCTCCAAGTCGCCGAGCCGCGGCCCGCCGGTCACCACGAGGATGTGGATCGCGAACAGGCGCCCGCGGAGATCCTCCGGGACCGTGACCTGCAGGATCGTGTTGCGGAACACGGCAGAGATCACGTCGGCGGCGCCGGCCACCGCGAGGAAGAACAGTCCGAGCCACAGGTTCGAGCCCACGACTCCGAACGCGGTGATCCCGGCTCCCCAGACGACGACGGCCCAGATCACGGCGAGGCCCTGATGACGCACCCGACCGACCCAGCCGGTCGTGGCGGCGCCGAGGAAGGCACCGACGGCCGGCGCGGCGAACAACAGCCCGGCGACCGCCGTCCCCCCGCCGAACTGTCGCAGAGCAAGCACGGGGAAGAGCGCGCGCGGCATGCCGAAGACCATGGCGATGATGTCGATCACGAACGTCGACTGGAGCAGCCGCCGCCCGCGAAGGAACGAGAATCCCTCTCGCACCGCTCGCCAGCCGATCGATGCACGGTCGCTCCTCGCCGGAGGCATCGGACGGATCGAGATCGACGCGACCAGCAGCAGTCCGATCGACGCAAGATCGATCGCGTACGCCCACGCGAAACCGAGACCCGCTACGACGACTCCCGCGAGCGCCGGTCCGATCAACCCCGCGCCGTTCCAGGTGAGCTGGTTCAGCGCGGCTGCCGCCGGAAGTTGCGAGCGGTCGAGGAGACGTGGCGTCATGGCGCTCCGGGTGGGGCTGTCGATCGCGCTGGTCGCCGCGATACCGGCCACGGCGGCATAGATCAGACCGATCGGTGGGTCGCCGAGGAGCGCTCCGGCAAAGAGCATGCCCGACGAAACCAGGTATCCGACCTGAGCGGCGATCAGGATCTTCCGACGATCGAACGCGTCGAGGAACGTGCTCCCGACGAGCGTGCCCACCACGAGCCCGAGGAAGCCCACGAGACCGACCAGGCCGACGGCCGCGGAGGATCTCGTGAGGTCGAAGACCTGGACATACGTCGCGACGATCGTGAACTGCGAGCCGAGGGTCGAGGCCAGAAGTCCCAGCCACAGACGCCGAAAATCACGCGACGCTCGCAGCGGCGACACGTCCACGGCGACGCGACGAACCGTCTGACCAACCCGAGAGCGTCTCGTCGACGCTATGGGTTCGGGCGCCTCCGCCGACATGGGTGCGACGCTAACAGCGCCGGAGAGCCGCCTCGTTTAGCGGTACGAGCTCGGCACGGCCGCCGTGGCAGCGGCTAGCCGACGGAGCCGAACGCCTCGTCGAGGACGTCCAGCCCCTCATCGAGCAGCGACTCCTCGATCGTGAGCGGCGGCAGCAGCCGGATCACGTTGTCGTACGTGCCCGCCTTGAGGATCACGACGCCGTTCTCCAGGCAGGTCCGAACGATCGCGTTGCCGCTGTCGGCGTCGAGCGGCTCCTTCGACTGCCGGTCCTTGACGAGCTCCATCGCCGTCATCATCGCGCGGCCGCGGACGTCTCCGATCACGGTGTGACGCTCCTCCATCTGGCGGAGCCTCGAGAGCACGCGATCACCGAGGGTCCGAGAGCGCTCGAGCAGGTTCTCGCGCTCGATCTGATCGAGCACTGCCAGCGCGGCAGCGGCCGCGACGGGGTTGCCGCCGTACGTGCCGCCGAGGCCGCCGACATGCACGCTGTCCATCACGTCGGCGCGTCCGGTCACCGCGCTGATGGGAAGCCCACTGCCGAGCGACTTCGCGCTCGTGATGAGATCCGGGACGACGTCCTCGTCCTCGATGGCGAACCATCGGCC
>DASUQY010000292.1:0-7148 GCA_036280315.1 Actinomycetota bacterium | reverse complement strand
GATCCCGTCCGCCGAATTGCGCGTCCATCAGCCACTCGACGCGTTCCCCGCCGAGGAGATGGCGTACTGGGAGCGATACATCGTGGAGGGAGCGCCGCGAGCGGTGCGGCCGCGTTACACAGATCTCGCGACGCGCGACGGCCTCGGATTTCTCACTCCATCGAGCCCGGAGCAAGCGCACGTGAAGGTCGTCGACGGCGCGTTCTTCGTCTGTCCCGAGCGAACGCGCCTCCGCGTGCTCGCGGGACTTCTCGCGTTCCACGACGGTACGCCGTTCGAGGGTTCGGAGGCGTTCGTTCCCGACGGCGCAGCGCGACGCGCCCGGCGCGAGCTGGGCCGCATGCGCCGGCGCAACCCCGGACAGCTCGCGGCGATCATGGAGAGCCCGTGGCACGTGCCGGTCAGGTGGTTCGTCCTGTTCGACGACGACGAGCGCCGGATCCGAGAGGTGCACGGAGCGCACCGACTTTCCTACCTGACGACCGTCCGGAAAGCGCTCCGCCGCGCCGAGCGCGCCGTCCCGGTGCTCCGCCACAGCGAGCTCGGCCCGATGGCCGAGCTCGTGGTCGAGGTTCATCAATGGCTGACGGCGTTCGACACGACGGCGCTGCTCGAGCTCGACTACGGCGGGCTGTGCGAGTTCATGACGTGGGACGAGATGGACGACGATTACAGCGCGCGGGACGTGAATGACGCGCTGAAGGCGCTCGGGGCCCGCGAGTTCACGCGATCAGCGGAGCTCTATCAGGCGGCAGTCGCTCGCTCCGCCGAGCTGCGAAGCCGCGAGAGCGTCAACTGACACTGAACGCTCCGGCGTTCGTGGCCAGGGGCAGAATCGAACTGCCGACACCGCGGTTTTCAGCCGCGTGCTCTGCCAACTGAGCTACCTGGCCGACGAGTGCTATCGGCGGGACCGACGATCGGCTGCTCGGGGATCGCCTCTCGCTCGGACGTTGTGCGCGTCAGCCAAGGATACCGCGCCGGACGGTGGCTACCCCCACCGCTTCGGGTTGTCGCTCTGCAGATCGAGCTGTCCCGCGCGGCTGGCGAACTTGCCGGTTCCCCCGCCGTACGCCACGGCCCCCTTGCCCCTCCACGACCCGTTCCCCGGAACGAATCCAGTAAGGGACACCGAGTCCCCGTCGTTGAAGGCGAAGTGCGCGGCGAACGGGATCCGGTTTCCCTGGCCCTTGAACTGCACGATCGTCACGGTTCCGATCTCCTCGTCCCCGTGGCCGTACGGGTCCGGTGGCTCCGGCGGATAGATGGGTTCGTCGACGATCACGGTCGACCCCGGCGGCGCACCGATGAGCTCTTCGCCCGACCGGTCGCTCACGACCGGGAAGTCGTAGCCGGCACCCTCAGTCCCCATCGTCTCCCTCCCTCGCCCGCGTACCGTCGGCACACTAGGCGCGCTGGTCCGTTCGGGGCAAACCGCTCGAAACCGTGGCCTACACTCCTGCGATGGTTGTCTGCGCGACGTGTGGCCGGAGCAATCCCGCCGATGCGAGCTTCTGCATGTCGTGCGCGTCACCTCTCGCAGGGACTGCTCCCGCGCCGGAGGGCGATCGCAAGACAGTGACCGTCGTGTTCTGCGACGTGGTCGGCTCCACGTCGCTGGGGGAAGAGCTCGATCCCGAATCGACTCGGCAGCTGATCGCCCGCTTCTTTCGTCGCATGCGGAACGAGCTCGAACGCCACGGCGGCAAGGTCGAGAAGTTCATCGGCGACGCCGTGATGGCCGTGTTCGGCGTTCCCCGCCTGCACGAGGACGACGCGCTCCGCGCGGTGCGAGCGGCCGACGCGATGACCAGGGCGCTCGGCGAGCTGAACGTCGAGCTCCGAGAGCGATTCGGCAAGGAGATCCAGGCGAGGATCGGCGTCAATACCGGTGAGGTCGTGGTCGGGGATCCCGGGGCTGGGCACTCGCTCGTCGTCGGCGATGCCGTCAACGTCGCGGCGCGTCTGGAGCGGGCGGCAGAGCCTGGCCAGATCCTCCTCGGACCCACGACCTACGCCCTCGTACGGGAGCACGTCGTCGCCACGCCGACCGACCCGTTGGAGCTGAGGGGGCGGCGATCCCCGGTCGTCGCGTACCGGCTGGGATCGGTGGAGCCCGGTCCCGATGCGATCGGGGCTCGACCCGATCCGCCCCTGGTCGGCCGTGAGCGCGAGCTCGCCCTCCTTCGCTCGGCGTTCGAGCGCGCCATCTCCACTCGGGAGTGCGTCCTCGTTACCGTCGTCGGACCGGCCGGCGTCGGGAAGTCACGCCTGGCTCGGGAGTTCGCCACATCGTTCGAGGGCGACGCCGTCGTGCTGCGCGCACGCTGTCTGCCGTACGGCGAGGGCATCACGTTCTGGCCCGTGGCGGAGCTGGTGAAACGGGCCTGCGGCATCACGGACGACGAACGACGCGACGTCGCGCAGGCCAAGCTGTCGGCCGCGCTCGACGGCGCCGACGACGCCGAGATCATCGTGCGCGGCCTCGCCGATGTGATCGGGATCGCAACGGCGGACGCGGGACCGCAGGAGACGTTCTGGGCGATCCGCCGGTTCCTCGCCTGGCTGGCGCGCGACCGTCCCGTCGTCGCGATCATCGACGACGTTCAGTGGGCCGAGCCGACGTTCCTCGATCTCGTCGAGTACGTCGTGGGGTGGACGCGCGAAGCGTCGGTGCTGTTGGTATGCCTGGCTCGACCCGACCTGCTCGAGTCGCGGCCGTCGTGGGGCGGCGTTTCGCAAGCGCCGACGCTGATGCTCGAGCCGCTCGGCGACGAAGACACGGTTCGGTTCGTGCAGGGGCTCCTCGGTCCGGGAGCGGCCGAGCTCGAGGGGAGCGCTCTCGCTCGCATCTCCGACGCCGCGGGCGGCAACCCGTTGTTCCTCGAGGAGATGCTGCGGATGCTCGAGGACGACGGTGTCCTGCGACGCGAGGGAGCTCGTTGGGTCGTCGAGGGTGATCCCGCCACGGTCCGCGTTCCCGACACGATCCACGCGCTCCTCAGTGCGCGGTTGGACCGGCTTTCCGATGAAGAACGGGTGGTGATCCGGTGCGCGTCGGTGATCGGCAAGGTGTTCTGGTGGGGCGCCGTCGCGGATATTGCGCCCGACCACGTCCGCCCGCGCATCGGAGGGTACCTGCAATCGCTCGTCCGCAAGGATCTGGTGCGACCGGATCGCTCGAACTTCAGCGGAGAGGACGCGTTCCGTTTCCATCACATCCTGATCCAAGAAACGGCGTATCGCGCGACGCCGAAAGAGCAGCGTGCCGAGCTCCACGAGCGGTTCGCGACGTGGGTCGCGCGCGTGACGCGGGACCGAGCGAACGAGCTCGATGAGGTCATCGGATACCACCTCGAGCAGTCCGTGCGGTACCGAGCCGAGCTGGGTGCACCGCGGCAGACTGTCGACGAGCTCGCCATCCGTGCCGCTCGGCCGCTCACCACGGCCGGCCTGCGGGCGATGGACCGCCGCGATGTTTCCGCCGCCGCAGAGCTGCTTCGCCGCGGCGCGGCCCTGTTCCCTCGAGACCATCCGGAGCGACGTCCTGCGTTGCTCGCGCTCGGCGAGGCGTTGTCCGAGCTCGGAGACCTTTCTGCGGCCCAGGCCGTCATGATCGAGGCCGAAGAGCTCGGGCGTGCGGCTGGGGATGAGAAGACGGCGGCCAACGCCGCGATCCAGAGCTTGCTGTTGTTGGAGTCCACCGATCCCAAGATGTTGGCCGGTGAGCTCTCCGAGGCCGAGCGCCTGATCTCGACCCTCGAGCGCTTGGGCGACGACCTCGGCGTGGCTCGCGCGTGGCTGCTGGTGGCGGACCTCAACTGGGCGCACGCGCGCTACGCCGCCGTCGACGACGCGCTGTCTCGGGCCATCGAGCACGCTCGAAAGGCGGCAGCACGTCGCGAAGAGGCCGACGCACTCGGCCGGTACACGGGCTCAGGCGCGTACGGACCGGCGCCGGGCGACGAGATCGAGCGCAGGTGCAACGAGGTCCTCGAGAGGTGGAGCGGCACGGGCTACGAGGCTCCCGCCCTCCGCGCGCTCGCCGTCGCGCGCGCGATGCGCGGACGCTTCGACGAAGCCCGTGAGCTCGCACGTCGCGCCCGGACGCTCCACGACGAGCTCGGACTGCAGCTGCGCGCGATGTTCGTCTCCGAGACGCTCGGTTCGATCGAGCTCCTCGCGGGCGATCCCGTCGCAGCCGAGCGTGAGCTGCGCTCCGGCCTCGATCAGGCGGCCGAGATGGGAGAGCAGGGATTCGCGTCGACGGTCGCCGCGTTGCTCGCCCACGCCCTCGTCGACCAGCGTCGCTTCGACGAAGCCGAAGACGCCGCGTCCTTGAGCGAGAAGACCGGCGCAGAGGACGACGTGTCGACGCAGGTGATGTGGCGCAGCGCCCTCGCGCGCGTGTTGTCGGCTCGCGGACGACCGGACGAGGCAAGGACGCTTGCGGAGACGGCGGTACGTCTAGCGGAACAGACGGACGATCTGAACATGCGGGGCGACACGCTCATCGCCCTCGGCGAGGTTCACGGGGCGGCGAACGAGTCGGAGGCCGCTGCGTCGGCATACTCCAAGGCGCTCGAACGCTACGAGGCCAAGGGGAACGAGGTGGCGGCCGACTCGACGAGACGCAGGCTCGCGGCTCTCGCATAGATCGCGTTCGCGCACACATCCTGGTCGCTGCTCACGGAGGCCGCGAGCCTCCGCTGGGAAACCGGCTAAGGGTGCACGACGACGAGCGGCTCGATGTCCGTCTCTGCCGATTCGCCATCGCCGCCTGTGGGACGGAGCGGCAACCAGAGCGAGAACACCGATCCGTTCGAGTCCGAGTGTTCGAGCCAGACGCGTCCGCCGAGGACCTCGGCGGCCTTCCGGCAGATGTACAGTCCCATGCCCGCTCCGCCGACCCGCCGCGTGAGCGACTGGTCCACCTGGTAGAAGCGCTCGAAGATCCTGCCCTGTTCTTCGAGCGGGATCCCGGTCCCCTGATCGCGCACCGAGATGAACACGCCGCCGCCGTCTTCGCCTGCAGAGATGGTCACGGTCGAGGGCGAGTACTTGAGCGCGTTGTCCACGAGGTTGCCGAGGATGCGGTAGACGTGCTCCTCGTTGCTTCGGAACGTGGGAAGCCCCCGCGTGCCGGACACGGCGAGACGGCCGGGTTCGTCCAGGGTCGCGCGGCGCTCCTCGACCACGCGGTCCACGATCGCGTGCACAGAGACGATGTCGCCGGTCACACTCGTGCGCGCCGATTCGATCCGCGACGCAAACAACAGATCCTCGATCAGTGACCGAAGGCGTTCGGCAGCAAGATCCGTTCGCTCCAGGAACTCGCGCCGCTCCGGGTCCGACAGCTCGACGTCGGGCATGAGCAGCGTCCTGACGTAGCCCTTCATGGACGTCAGGGGCGTCCGAAGCTCGTGCGAGATCGTCGCCACGAACTCGTCCTTCAGTCTGCCGATCTCGGTCTGATGTTCGAGAGCGTCCTCGAGCCGGCGGACGAGCTGCGCGTTGCGGATGGCAAGGCCGACGTGGTTGGCGAGCGTCTCGAGCAGCTTGAGATCCTCGATTCCGAAGCTGCTGAACTCGCCCAGGCGATTCGCGACCATGAGCGTGCCGAGCAGCTCGTCGTCGGACTGGACCGGGGCGACGACCGCGTCGACGATGTCCTGCGCGGCGAAGTACCGGGCGAGATGCGCGTTCCGCATCGGACGGGGAAGCACGATGGCTTCTCGTTCCGCCGCCACGCGGGCCCAGACCCCTTCCCGCGAATCCATCGTGATCGGTTGCATCACCTCCGCTTCGCTTCCCGGTCCGAGCCGGGTCCTCAAATGTGGCTCTCGGTCGCTCGGAGATGTGAGGACTAGCTCGGCGATGTCTGCTCGGAACATCTCGCGGACGTGCTCGAGCAGTGGGGGCAGCATCTCTCGGACTTGAAGCGTCCCCTGCGCG
Organism: Actinomycetota bacterium; assembly: GCA_036280315.1. GTDB lineage: Bacteria > Actinomycetota > UBA4738 > UBA4738 > HRBIN12 > CALGFI01. The sequence continues at coordinate 1,193 of DASUQY010000292.1, read as the reverse complement.
AGTCGGGTCGACCTCTCCAACAGGACGAGATCATCGTGCTTGCGCTGGATGTCGGTGTACGCCTTGCCTGCCAGGAACGTCGTCGCCGCCGGCAACGCCACCAACACGATCGCGGCCGGGTTCTCGCGGATGACCATCACCGCGACGACGCCCAGCGCCGTGTTCGCGACGGTCAAAACCGTCCCGATCCCGACGACCTGGTCGAAGAGCATCCACGCTCCCTCCGACAACGAGATCGCGGCGTTGATGAGGACGGCCGCGACGATGTCGGCGACAAGCATGCCGGCGAACGCCGCAAGCCAAAAGGCGGGCCAGCCTTCAGGGACCGCGCCGACGACGCCACCGAAGACCGCAATGGCGATGACGGCCGTGAGCGATCGCTGGCTGACGTTGAATGCAAGCCTGAGCGACCTCTGCTTGCGGTGCGCCGCGAGCGCGACCCCCACGCCGATCGCCTGGGCGACGATGACCTCGACCGGCGTCGCCACCGCGAGCCCGATCACCAACGGCAGCTCCGACACGGAGAAGGAGTGCGCGTGCCGACCGATCCGCAGGTGCATCACGAAGATCTCGGCGACGGCGAATCCGATCGCCAGGAGCCACCAGGGGACCCTCGGGCCGTCGAGGAACGGCCAGGGGGGGCTCGAAACGAGCGGCAGAAGACCTGTTGCGGTGAGCGCGACGGCAGCCGTCAGGCCCCACGTACGCCACGCACCGATGGAACGTGGTCTCTGGCGCACTCAGGTATCCCAGATCGTGCTGGACCAGGCGGCGGACGACATCGAGGACGGGGCGTCCGAGCCGTCCCAGACACCTGCCGACCATCCGCCCGCGCTCCACGTCCGACCGGACCACGTCCTGCCGCTCCAGGTTCGACCGGACCACGACGCTCCGCTCCACGTGCGGCCCGACCAGGTTCGGCCCGCCCAACTCGCGCCGCACCAACAGTCGCCCGACCAGGTTCGGCCCGTCCATTGCCCGCCCGACCACGACGTACCGTCCCAGCTGCTCGCCGTCCAAACGGCCGGATCCCAGGCATCGCCAAAGATCGTCTGTTCTCCCTGCAGAAGGATCTGGTCGTCCTCGACCGCGACCGAGCCGCGCGCGAGCGCGAGCGAGCCGAGGCCTGTAGACCGCGGCCATGTCTGCACGGTTCCGGCGATGGTCTCGGTCTTCGCTTCACGCGCGCGATG